>CANRLQ010000015.1 GCA_947631525.1 uncultured Bacilli bacterium
AACTCTTGGCATTGTTCCAAAGAATCCCTGCATTTCATTAAAAACTTTTAGGAAAACTTTTAATAAAACATCATCTATTTGTTTTAATTCTTTTGTTCGTGTATTTAAAAGATATTTTATTGTGTTTGCTATATTAGTTTCTCCATCATACAAATCTTTCGTATAATATTTATCGTTTTCAAAAACAATTTTTCCTTCATATCTAAGTTCATCTAAATAATTTAAAAATGTTTCATCATCAATATTTATTTGTAAATATTTCAATGTGTAATATTTTATTTCATCAAATGTTAAATATGTATCACCTTGCTTAAAAAGAAGTGTATTTATAATATAAAAAGTACATGCTTTTATTCTCTCTATTGTTGTTTCATTATTTAATTTTTTATTGATTTCATCTATTTTTAAAAATGATATATCTAAATCATAATCAAGTAAACTATATATATTATGTTCAATTTTACTTATTGTATCACCTTTTAATTTATTATAAATACTTAAAGCATCTTTTAAACTAAAACCTATTTCTGTTAAATAAACAATAGTTGTATGACTTTCTTCATATTTATTTAAAGTTTCTATTATTTTTAATGCTTTTTTTTCTGTTAATGTTGGTACTAGATTTAAACATTCTGGTTCTTCCAATATTTTATCTAATGTTCTATCTCCTAAAGTATCTACTATTTTAGTAGCTAATTTTTTACCAATTCCTTTAAATAAATCACTTGATAAAAATTCTATTATCGAATCTTTATCTTCAGGTTTTATTTTTTCATAATTTAAAACATTATATTGTAGTCCATATTTAGGATGATTATTTGTTTCTCCATAAAATATATATTTATCATCTTCATTTAAATCAGCAAATAGTCCAGTAAAAGTTATTGTTTTATTAATATAATTAATTAATTCATCTTCATTGGTATCTTCTATTTTAAATATTCCTATTAAATATCCATTATCTGATTTAAAAATACTTCTTTTATATATGCCTTTTATATACTTATCCATATAATCACCTATTACATTATAACATTTTTTAATAAAAAAAACTTTGATTTATCAAAGTTTATCTAACATATCCATTATTTTCTAAATTTTCTTGTACTTCTTCTTGTAATTGTTGTATTTCTTCATTGTAGTATTGATTATTAAATTGTTGATTATCATGATCAACTATTTTATCCATTATTTTAGATGAATTGGCTAAAACTAAACCTAAAGCAACTCCAGTAGTTACTAAAGAAGCTGTTTTTAATATTTCCTTACATCTTTCATTTTTTATTTGAATTTTTTTGTTTAAAATAATTCTTTTTGCTTCAATACTTTCATCTAATCTTTGAACATAATAACTATTATTTTCATAATAATTTCTATGCATTGATATTGCAAATGAAGTTTTATCTTTAAAATTTAAAATATATTTTACTAAAGTATCATTTCCTTTTATATCGACATTGTTACATTCTTTACTTTTACATAATTGTTCAAATGAACTTATTAATTCTTCTTTTGGGACATCTTTTTTATTCGTAGCCATATTAAAAGCTAAATTTGTATCATCTATTACATAACCTTCTACTTGTTTACCTTTTAACATATTTTCACCTCTTATATTAAATATATATTACATTCTTAATAAAGTCAATCAATTAAACACTTTGTTTACAATTTTTGCTTCTAAATTAGGATAATTGATTTTTTCTATTTTTACTAATACATCTTCACCTATTAAATTTCTATCTCCTAAAGATTTTATTTGTAAATAATTTCCTGTATGACCAATTAAATACCCATCTTTCTCCATTTCTGGAATAAATGATAATTCTTTATCTAAATATTTTCTCATATATTCTATTTCTAGTTGTTTAGAAATTTCTATTATTTTTTTAACACGTTCTTTTTTAACTTTTTCTTCTATTTGATTTGGCATATCAGCAGCTACAGTTCCTTTTCTACTCGAATATGGAAAAACATGTATTTTAGTAAATTTTATTTTTTTAATTGTTTCTATTGTTTCTTCAAAATCTTTTTCTGTTTCACCGGGAAAACCAACTATTAAATCAGTTGTTATAGAAATACCCGGTCTTATTTTTCTTATTTTATCTATTTTATTTATAAAATATTGTTTATCATATTTACGATTCATTTGTTTTAAAATTTTATCACTACCTGATTGAAGTGGAATATGCATGTGATTTACTATTATTTTATTATTTTTTAAAGTTCTTAAAAATTTATCATTTAATTCTGTCACTTCAATTGATGATATTCTAATTCTTTCTAATCCTTTTATTTCACATATTTCGTTTAATAAATCAGAAAAGTCATAATCTTTTAAATCACTTCCATAATTACCTGTATGTATACCTGTTAATACAATTTCTTTATGTCCTTGATCAACTAAATTAGTTATTTCAATTAAAATATCATTTTTATTTTTACTACGAACATTACCTCTTACATAAGGAATTATACAATAAGAACAATAATTATTACATCCATCTTGAATTTTAACAAAAGCTCTTGTTTTATTAAAATTATTTAAAATCATTGGTTCAAATGTTTGGTTCATCATATCATATATATCTAATTTAATTTGTTTTGTTTTTATATATTCATCTATATATTCAACTACTTTAGATTTACCAACATTACCTAATACTATATCAACACCATCTATTTTAACAACTTCTTCCTTTTTGTTTTGACTCATACAACCAACTACTACAATAATAGCATCTTTATTTTGTTTAATAGCGTGCCTTATTGTTTTCAATGATTTATTATCAGCTGTATTAGTTACAGTACAAGTATTTATTATTGATATATCAGCCTTTTCATCTATTGATACCTCTTTATAACCTTTATTTTTTAACAAATCACTCATTACATTTGATTCATAACTATTTACTTTACATCCCAATGTATAAATATTAAAATTCATACAAAACCTCCTAAAAAAAGGGTTTAAACCCTTAATCTAAATTTTTTCTAAATTCTTTTAATGCTTTTAAGAATTCTGTATTTTTATTCATTTCGTTTTTAAGTGCTGAAACATCAATGGTTTTTTCCATATTAATTGTTTCATTTGAACTGAAATCCAGTTCATCTAAAACATTATCAACTCCACTACGCTGTTGTTTTACTTCTTCTTTTGGAACAGTTGGATAAACTATTTTATCATCTTGTTTTCCAAAAATTGGAGAAATAAATTCAGTATTTTTAAATTTCTTTATATATGGATTTTCTTTAGATTCTTTTTTTTCTTCTTTTGGTCCAATGTCATCTTCAAAAGTTGCTATATGAACCTTTGCTTGATTCACTTCATTTTTTTCTTTTACTGAGTTGACTAATTCTTGATAACTGATAATTGATTTTTCTTCTTGTTCATTTTCAAAATTAGTTACTACATCTTGTGGTTTAGCATCTAAATCTTTTTGCATTTTTATAAGCATTTCTTCTATTTCTGTCTTATTTTTTTCTACTTCTTTATCTATTTTTTCTTCTTCATTATCTAAAATTTCTATTACTTCAGGTTCACTTGAAACAGAAGCTAAATCATTTTCTATCTCTTCTATTTCTTCTTGATCAGCTTTTCTTTCTTTTAAAACTAAATATATTATACAACCAAAATTAATAATAAGTATTCCAATTAAAACTGAAAGTAAAACTGTATGTCCTTCAAATAATTTTAATATATACATGTGAATCACTCCATAAATTCATAATTTATAATACTTAAAACAAACATTGGGACTGTTTCCACACGCATTATTCTACTTCCAAGTGATGTAGAAATAAATCCCATTTTATTTAAGTGTTCTTCTTCCTCTTCTGTAAGTCCTCCTTCAGGACCAATTACTAGATTTATTCTATCACATTTTTGATTTTTTTTCATTATATTCTTAATATTTTTTGTTTTTTCTCTAGTACTACATATTATTTTAAGTCCATTTAATTTATCTAATTCCTCTATGTTTTTAATATCATAAATATTAGGTATATCGATACGATGTGATTGTTCACTTGCTTCTTTCACAATTCTTCTCCATCTTTCATATTTTTTAATATCTTTACCATCTTTTAGCCTTATAATACTTCGATTTGTATTAATCGGTATTATTTCACTTACACCTAATTCTGTTGCTTTTTGTAAAATTAAATCCATTTTTTGTTCTTTTAAAATTGGAATTATTAAAGTTATATTTGGTGTCTTATAATCAACTTTTTCTAATTGTTTTTTTATCTTTATTTTTAATTTTTCCTTTACATTTTCTATACAGCATAAATATGCAATTTTATCATATACAACTATTATTTCATCGTTATCTTTCATTCGCATTACAGTTGTTATATGATATATATCATCATCACTTAATATTAATTTATCATCTATTTTTTTATTACTAAAATATCTTTGCACATAAATCACCTGTTTAAATTATATCAAATTTAAAGTCTAAAAAAAATATATTGCTATATATTTTACTTTTAAATATTTTTTTTTAAATTGTTAATTTCTTGATTCAACGCCGCTACCATTTTTTTTAACATTTCAATACTTTCTTCATTCGAAATATTTTTCATTTGCTGTCCTGCTCTTTCTTGTTGAACTTGTTTATAAAAAGCATTTGTACATAAAACTTGAGCTGTCAACATTAACCAATTTCCTAATGCATTTTGTTCATTTGCAGTTAAATCATCTATTAATAAATAACCTACAATAACAGCACTAAAAGAAAATGTTTTTGGAGATACATTAGGAATTATATTCATTTTTATTCACCTAATAAATTATATTAAAATTTTAATAGAATATATTTTATTATGGAGAACATAGATAAAAGAATTAAACAAATTAATATTGAAAACTTTATATGGATTATTTATTTTTTTATAATTGGTTTATGTTTATATGCTAATTCATATGAAAAAAAATACTTTTGTACAAATGATCTTTTAGCTAAAGAAAAATATCGCAAAATAACAATAACTATTTTTATAATAGCAGTTATCATCTATAGTTATTTTTTTATCGATAGTTACGAGGGATTAAAAGATATAGATGGAACAAATAATAAAAGAAAAAAATACTTAAATGAATTAAACTTATTAAGTACTAGTTTAATTTTAATAAGTGGTTTTATATTTTTATATATTTCTATTGTTGATGTTAATTTAGATACAGAAATTGCATTTGGTTAAATAAGAATTTATTAAAAAAAATGTCTTGAAATTTAAAATCAAGACATTTTTTAACTATATAAATTATTAAACAAACTAGAATTTCTAAATATAGTTTTAGACATTTTAAATTATATAATTAAAGTTTTAATCATATAATCTATATTAAATTTTTTAAGGTGGTGTATCACTACCAAGTTCTTGCTGCGACTCTTCAAATGTATTACTATTGGAAGCATTGTCTTCTTCCACTGATTTACCAACATTTTCACTAGTAATTTTATTATTACTATCATCAACATCATCAGCTTTTTCAGTTATATTTAAATTCATATTTTCATCATTTTCTTTAGTTTTTTGCTCAGAATTAGAAACATTTTGTTCTTCTCTCATACCATTTTTATCAACAGCTATAGTTTGTTTTTTTACTGACTCATTAATATTAGTTGTTTTATAAGATTTTTCATCGAACATTTCTGTATTAAAAGTTATTTCTTGTTCTTCTTTATTTGAATAAATATCCTGCCTAAAATCATCAGTACTATTTTTAAGAATGTAATAAATTTCTTTTCTTACTTTAAAACTATTTGTATAAGACTTATCTTGTTTTTGAGCATCTTCTAACAAAGCAGCATACATTTTTTCAGCATATTCATCAACATTAATAAATTTAAGATATTTTAACTTGTCACTAGTTTGTTTAAATCTACCTATTTTATATTCATCAATATTTTTATAAACACCATTAGAAATTTTATAGATAGCCATATCATCAGACTTATAATTAACTGGTGATAAAACTGGATTACCATTAGCATCATTTGGTGATAATAAACTTTTGTATGTTTGCTCTACTCTAAAATTATTATTACTAGCATATTCAACAAAACCTTTATCGTAACCTTTATAACCTAACATTTCATAAGATAGCCATTTTAATGAATATGAATCAGGTCTTCCATAAGGGTTATTCGGTTGATACCAGTGAACTATATTAATACCTTCACCACCATATGAATTAGAACCTCTTGATGTTGTATCATCTATATTTGTGTAAAGCATTATTCTGTTTTTAATTAAATCATCAATTGTCTTCAATTTAGGAACATCTGTAACTTTACTTAAACGAGTATATTGTGTAGTTTGTCTTGCTCTAAATCTAGCATATGGATCCTCAGAATAAGTGTTACCCACAAACATTTCTGGATTTTTAAAATAATTATATTCTTCACCATCTTTTGTTGCAAATTTTATATTTTCATTAGGATAAGAAATTTGAACACCAAGAGCTTTTTGTTGATCAGCTGGAAGCTTTAAGAAAGCCATAGCTTCAATATAATCTAAGACATAGATAGAATCAAACATTTTGCTATAAAAATCAGCAATCTTATCTTTACTATTTATTCTTTCTGGTGTTAAATTGGTTGCAACTTCTAACTTATCTTTAAAATTTATAGATAAATTCATAACAATTCCTGTAGCACTAAATTTTTGCATTAAGAATTCATCTGCATAGTCTTCACCACCAGCATCATATCTACGTTCTTTATCCTTTAAAAATAATCTAGCATCTAAATAGTGAGCTGTTTCATGTGACCAAGTTGCCCATGTAGGATGTCCACTATCGATATTACCATCATTCTTTATATCACTATCCATAAATCCTGCTACATTCCATTCAATTCTATCTCCCCAGTTACCAGCATTTACCCAATAATTTGCAGGCCAAACATTTACAACTTCATCAAAATTTTTATGGAATGGCTCTTGAGTAGAATAAGGATTATTATAAACGGAAACGCCATTTTCATTCTTTGTCATTCTCTTATCTATTTGATATAAATGAATGTCATTAAATAATTTTGGGTCTTCTAATATAGAATAAGTAGTATTATAATATGAAGCTATTCTATCAACATAAACTTGCATTTTAGCTTTAAATTTAGCAATTTCTTGTGGATCATTCGGATTACCAATATAAACTCTTTGAGCTCCAATAGTAAATTGAGCTGGTGCTGAAACAATATAAGCAGCTGTTTTCGGAAGTGTTAAAATTGGAAGCACATAATTATATACAGCATAATCATCACCTTTATGCCTATCATCTTCATTACTAAAATGATCCCATAATGTATATTGTATTTCATCATGTCCTTTAACTGGTATTTCAACCAAAATTCCTTTAAATTGGCTCGCAGTCCATTTATCCATATTTTGGTTACTAAAATTTGTTACAACATATTCTAGAAAATTAGATATGCGAGTCAGATTAGTATAACCACTAAGAAGATTTTTATATGCATTACCAGTAATATTTGTACTAAAGTTTGAACCAGTTCCATCCCCAATATATAAATCAATAATTTTTTGTAAAGTTAAACTTTTATCGAAACCCTGCATATCAAACATTACAAAATCATATAACTTCATACCTTCTATATCTAAATCATAGAAACGTCTAAAATAGTTATAAACATATAAAGCCTTTTCAATTTTTTTATCTTTTTTAACTTCCCTTTCAATATAACTATTAATAGCATCATCATTAGTTGTATTTGTGTAATTACTATTAGATAAATATTTTAAAACAAAATCTTTTAATTCTTTTTTTGTTGTTTCATTATAGAAATCACGATATATTCTACTATCATCATTAGTAGTTAAAATATCTAAATTATTCGTATAATCTAAACTTTTTAAATAATTGGTTAAATTATTTACTACTTGTGAATCAGCATTTATTACATAATGATTATAATTATAATCAATATCTAAGCTAGTAATTTTATAAGTTGCTACCATATCATAAGTTTTATCGTAAATTACATCATATTCTTTCTTTTTACCACTTTTAAATACTAATTTAATCTTATTTATCATTTTAGGATTATCCGTAGTTAAATATGTAATTAAATTACCATTTTTATTTACTGGAGCAATATGAACTATTTCATCATTAATTAATAAATCATCATCAATATTTTTAGATAAAGAAATTATCTTATCACTATCGTAAAATGGCATTAATTTAAGTAAATTAGCATATAGATTTTCTTTTTTTTCATCATAATCATCATTAGTAGTATCACTTAAACTAGAAACTTTTTCATATTGAAATATTGGATTATTATTAAAAGAAACTTTATCTAGATACCAAATATCTACATTAAACTCAGCATTAGATTGGAATAATTCTTTGTTTATTTGATTTTTAGTAATATTTGTAACACCTTTTTCACTACTAGCTCCTTCATGTAAATAATAATTATTTTCTAGTATCTTGTTGTTGGCACTTACAAAAACTGTTCCTCTACCCAAAGATACATTATTTTTATACTTTGATGTAGAATTTAGATAAGTACAAGCAAAATCACATTGAATACTACCTGTAGCATCAACATTTGAATAGCTATTAGTGATTTCACTATTAGTTAAAACATTAGCTGCAAATCCAGCAGTAAAGTTCCCACCATTATAAACTTTCCCAGTAGCATAGCTATTTCTAATTGTTGATTTTTCAAGACAACCAACAAAACCACCATTTTGTTGAATATTGTCACCAGAAACATTAAGATTAGCATTTTTTACACCGCAATTTTCAATAACGGTATTTTCTTTGGCTAAACCAATTAAACCACCATTCTGACCAGCTGAAGCACCATTTTTTGAAACATTATTGACAACAACATTTGTTATTTTAGCATTGTTAGTTTCATTAGCAAGAGCTCCACGACCATCTTTACTTAAATTAACATTTACCAATTTTAAGTTTTGAACTGTACCACCTTTTATGATTTTATTAAATAATGGTTTAGTTAAATTCTTTATAGTATAACCATTACCATCCAAAGTACCACTATAATCATCAATAATATAAGCTAAATCATTAGTATCTTCTACACTACTTGCATCATAATTTTGATGTAAAGTAACCTTTTCACCTGATTTAAGTTTTTCAAGTAAAATTCTAAAAGCATCATCCTGATGAGTTGTATTTTTAGCAATTTCACCATCAATAAGCCCATATTCTACTTTTATTAATTCTTCTTTAGTACCTTCTTTAGTTACATATTTATATTCTAAAACTAAACTTAAAGTTCTATCTTTTTCAACTATTTTGTTTATTTTTACTCTAGCACTTGGCATATCTTCCATTTCAATTTCAACAAAATATTTTTTCAAATTATTTTTAAGATCTTCTATATTAACTGTATCTTCAAGAATAGTAACTTCTTTACCATCTTTTTCTTCGGTTTTATATAAATTAATGTCAATTATATCTTTAAATTCAATATTATTTTTATCTAATGATATTATTTCATTTAAAAGTATAGCTTTTTCATAATAGTTTTTACTACTTTTAGTTGTATCAATATCTCTATCATAGTCAGCAATTACTTTAACATAATATCTTACAATATTTTTATCACGTTTAATTGTAAATTCTTTTTTTAAATCATCATTATATACTTCTTTACCATTCTCATCTGTTATTATAACTTTAGCATTATCAATAATTGCATTATCAGAATCTTTTAAATCTAATATTACTTTAATTTTATCAGTTAAATCCTCATAATTAAAATCATTAATAGTAGGAATATCTTTTAAAACTTCTGGTTTAAAGTTATAAGAATCTTTTAAAGTTACTACTTTCCCATTATCCAAAATAATATCCGTAATAGTTAATTCTTTTTCACCTGAACTATAATATCCATTTAAAACTAATTCATAATGTCCATCAATTTTAGTTAAAGAATATTCTTTATCATCAATAATCACTTTACTAGGACTAGCATTTAATTTTGAATCAATGTTTATAATATTAAAACTTAATTTAATTTTTTCATTTTTTTCAAAATATTGATTATTATTTTTACTTATAATTTTACCATTTTCAATAGCAATATCATTATAAGTATCTTTATCATATAAACCATATAAAACTTTAAATAATTCCCCATTAGTAGTTTTATTTAGTTTTCCTTCTTTATCTAAAATACCTGAATCTAAATCATAACTGCTTTTAAAAATTAAATTTAAATTTGTATCTTTTTCAATATCATCAAAAGTAACTATGTTGTGACCTTCATGAATTTTCTTCTTTTTATCACCTAATTCAATAATTCCATCATTAAAATTTTCTTTTTTCTCAGTTGAATCTAAAACTACATCAAAATTAAAAGTAGCTTCATCTTTGTCATAATCATCATTAATAGTCAAATTTTCTATTTTAGGTTTATCTTTTAGAACATCAACAATAAGTTCTTTTTCTTCTACTGAGTACATATCATTTCTTGTCATATTATAATAACCACTTATACCAAGCTGAACTCTATTAGCTTTTATCTTAAGAATACCTGCCTCATTTGGTACCATAAGATTTACTTTTACCATATAATCTGTAGTTGTTGAGCCAGTAATTCCATCTACTGAATAATTGAGCCCATTTATAGTTATAGATTGTACTTGATCGTAATTTCTTCCACTATATTTAGCAGGAGCTATAGCTTTAACAGAATCACCTACATGTATAGTGAAAACAACTTTATAATCCTTTTTACCTTTTGTTGGGTATAAATTTTCACCTTCTATATACATTTTTGAAATATAAATATCGTCACTAGTAGTAGTTAATATATTTTTCTCTTCAAGAAGCTTGTTCGTATATTTATAATTATCAGAAAGTTCATAATCAGCTAATACTTTAACAGTATAAAAACCATCAGTATTGTTTTCATAAGACAATGATACTTCAATATTATTTCCGATATTTAAATTCTCTTTAACAAGTTCTTGTTCATCAACTATTTTACCAGTTGAATCAACTAAAAGAATAGTTAATTTGTTGGTAGCTAAAAATTCATCTTTTAATTTAAATATTGCCTTAACTTTTTTAGCAGCATGATTGTCAGTAACTTCTAAATTTTCTACTTTAGGAGCATCTTTTAAAACAGTATAAGTTAGGGTTTTAGATTTATAATCTTTATTATTATAGAATGTTTTTAAAGCATCTAACTCTACATTATTTAAAGTTACTATATGTTTCCCAGGTGATGTATTAGCACCTGTTAATTCTACTTCATAATTATTTTCTTCCATTTTAGTTATATGATAATTAGTGGTATTTTCTTTTGTTGTTATATTTACTGTTTGAACATGAGCATTTCTATTATTAGTACTAGAAAATGAAATAACAGGTAATTCATTTTCTTGAATAACATCAGTAATAGAAACATTGGTTAAAGTAAAATTATAGTCTCCCCCTATCACAAATGACTTGGTAAACATATTTTGGTTATTATAAACATTCTTTTTATCACCAGTTTTACTATCTAAATCATAATTACCTACAATTTTAACTACATAAGTTTTATCTTTCTTAGCTTCAAATTTAAGAGTTGTTTTTTCTTTTGAAACACTACTACTAGCAACTTTATCCTCATCAGCATAAATAGTAACAGTACCATCGATAAAAGCTTTATCTTCATCGACTAAATTAAAACTTAGTGTACCTTTTTCATCATTTAAATTGAATCTATTTACATATGGTACTTCTTTTAAAACTTCTTTAGTAATTTTGAGATTAACTTTTATTTTTTTATTATTGCTTAAAATAACTTCCATTATATCAAAAGTGTATTTACCAGATTTTGAAGGAGCATCTAATTTAACTGAATAAATACCATTATTTAAGGTTACATCATAGTATTTATCAGCTATTTTAACTTGTTTTATAATAATTCCTTTTTTATCGATACTTGCTTTAAAATTAAGAATTATTTTTTCACCTTTTTTAACATAATTTTCTTTATCTTTTTTTTCTTCTAATTTAACTTTAATATTTTTATTTACATTAGTGACAATACTAGCAGGGTCCTTAACATCAACTTTTCCATCATTATTAATATCACTATCAAATTTATTATAATTCATTTTAGAAGTAGTTACTGAATTATTACCTAAATTATTAGGAGAAGCAGTATTATCTTTTGGTTTATCATTTTGAATATCTATTAAATAATCAATAATAGCTTTAGCATCATCATAGTCTTTTTTACCATCTTTATTAACATCTTCTTTAGTATTGTTAAAAAGAAACAAGAAACCAATAATAATTAATATTATTATTTCAACAATAAATAAACCATAAAATTTTTTATTATTTTTGTTATATTTATAAACACACATATATATATGGACACATAGTAAAATTAAGAATATAAACAAAAGAGTTTTTAAAATAGGTGTAGTTGTAAATGTAGTAATAATTTTTTCTTTATCTTTAGTAATTTTATTTTCTTTATTTATCGGAATAGCTTCATCCTCTTTAGCATCACGAGTTACTGATACTTTAATTGATGATGTATTAAATGTTTCACTATTCTTACCATCAGAAGATGATACATTAGTTAAAGCAATATTGGTATTTCCAACATTAGCATCATCTTTAACTCTTAAATACACACTAAATAACTTAGATGATGTCTCACCTGAATTATTAATAATTCCAAATTTGTTATTTTTTGCATTATAAGAAATATTTATTTTTTCTTTATCAATATCAAAATTTGAATCATTAATTTTTTCAAATACGTTTTCATCATATTTCAAAGTTGCTAAAAAAGCATAGGATTTCATATCACTTGATAGGTTTGCACTTACTACAATTTCATCACCTACTGTTAAATCCGTTTTATTAACTTTTAATTCTACTCCATTAGAAGCTGAAACATCTAAAGGTAATATGATAGTTATTAAAAAAAGCACTATTAAATTTTTAATTCTATTCATTAAAATACACCTACATTCTTTAAAATAGTATATATATGTATTATCTCATATATTTTTACTTTTTTCTACTATTTTATGCAACTTTATCTACACATAATTGTATTAATACATCAATTTCATTTAATAACATATAAATATCTGATAAAACAAAAATTCAAAAATAAATAACCTAATCTTTTTTTAATTTTGATCTTAATAAATCACTACCATTAATATTTTTTATTTTTTACCGTTTCATTCTTTAATTTTTTTAAGTTTATATAAAAAAACTGATTAAAAATCAGTTTATTAATTGTATAAAATGGCGTCCTTGAGAGGATTTGAACCTCCGACTTTCCCTTTAGGAGAGGGATACTCTATCCAGCTGAGTTACAAGGACAATTTGCCTTTAAATAAAGGCATTTTTTATTTCCTTTTTTCTAAATTTTAATTAGAAAGCAACTATATTTATTTTAGAAACATTTTGACTATATTAAAAAGCAAACCTTATTTAAAAATACTAAACAAAATTAAAATATAAAAATTTGATGCATATTTAAATTTTGTTTTAAATTTACACATAAATTCATAACCACCAACTACTTTATCAACTAAGCTAACCAACCAACTTTCTTTGTAAATTGGAATTGTTTTATAAAAAGGAAACATATGTGATTGTATGATATTTTTTTCCCTATTGGTAAGATTAAAATATTTAGTAGAATTTTCTAAAGCTTCTTTAGGATGAACAAAAGTAGAAATAAATTTCTCTTTAAAACTCCTTTTTTCATTACTAACAAAAAAATCATGAAGAAGTCCTGCACGGGCTACTTCTAAATAATTATAATTTAAATTTTTAGCTAATAAATAAGAATAATATGAAACTCTTACTGAATGGTCAAATCTTGTAATTCCATGATGCTCTATATATTTTATTTTATTAAATTCCTTATTTTTTAATATATCTTCAACAATAGAGATATAATCACTATCGTATAAATTCTTCATGTAAGTCACCTCAAACACTACTACATTATACCACAATATTATAAAATTTAACATTATTTTTATGTATTTTAATAAAAATTAAAATACTCTTATTTTTCTAAGAGTATTTTTTCTAAATCATTTTCTAATTTTGAAATATCATTTGGACTCATAAATACGAATACAGTATTACTATTTTCACTTAATTTATTAGCTTCATCCATATTTATATGTTCACCATTATCTAATTTATTTATTATCATATCAGATGTAACATCTGGATAATCCTCTTGTTTTTCCCTAGCAGGGTGAATATCCATTAAATAAGCTTTATCAACTGTTTTCATTATTTCAACTAAATCATCAGCAAATTCCTTTGTTCTAGTAAAAGTATGTGGTTGAAAAATAGTAATAATCTTTTTATTTGGATATTTTTGTTTTACAGCTTTTATAGTTGCTTTTACTTCATTTGGATGATGAGCATAATCATCTATTATAACATTGTCTTTAACAACAGTTTCAGTAAACCTTCTTTTAGCACCTTTAAAAGTTTTAAATATTTTTACTACTTCTTTAGCTTCAATTCGTTCATAATAACAAATAGAAATAACAGCTAAAGCATCTAAAAGCATATGTTTTCCATATATTGGAAGATCAAAAAATCCATAATAATTACCTTCTACTTCTACTTCAAAACTAGTTCCATCCTCTTTATAATTTATATTAATTGCTCTTATATCATTATCTTCATCTAGACCATAGTAAAATATTGAAGGTGTAATTTCTAACGAATGTGTATATGGATCATCCCCACAAGCTATAACCATCTTTTCTGTTTTATTGGCAAATTCTTGATATGCATCAATTACATCATCTATATCTTTATAGTAATCAACATGATCTAAATCAATATTTGTTATAACCGTATAATATGGATTATAATTCAAGAAATGTCTTTTATATTCGCATGATTCTAAAACAAATAATTCATTTTCTTTATTTGCAAAACCTGTACCATCACCTATTAAATAATTAGCACCTTTTATTTCATTTAAAACTAATGACATCATTGAAGTTGTTGTTGTTTTACCATGACATCCAGCTATACAAATAGTTTTGAATTTAGTAGTAAGTTTTCCTACCATTTCAACATAAGAATAAATTTCTAAGTTTAATTCCTTAGCTTTTATTATTTCAGGATTATCATCTTTTATTGATTCTC
>CANRLQ010000016.1 GCA_947631525.1 uncultured Bacilli bacterium
AAAGCAACCTTACTTGTTTTTTATTATACTACATATTTTTCTAAATGAAAAGAGTATTGATCTTTGTCAACACTCTGGAAAACATATTAATTACTTATTAATATGTTTTTTATCTTCTTCCTTTTTTTCTTTTTCTTCTTTTTTCTTTTCTAAATCAGGAATTATTATTTCAATTCCATTTTCTTCACATAATTTAGTCAATAAATCATTATTTTTATTTGCATCTACTTTTAAAGGCATAATTATTCTCCTATTCTATAACTCCATCCATACTCCATGTTTTTACATCAGTTATTTTAACATTTTGGATGGTTCCAATATATTTTTTATCAGCAACTATATTAACAAGTTTCATTGTATCAGTATATCCCATTAAGGTACCATTATTTTTTTCACTTACATCTTCTATTAAGACAGGTACTACTTTATTTAAATACTTATCATTTGCTTCTTTGGAATATTGATTTATAATTTTATTTAATCTCTGTAATCTTTCATTTTTTACTTCAATTGATACATTATCAACCATTTTACTTGCTGGCGTACCTTCTCTTTTAGAAAAGATAAAAGTAAAAGCTCCATCATATTTACATTCATTTACAACATCTAAAGTTTCTTGAAAATCTTGTTCTGTTTCTCCTGGAAAACCAACTATTATATCTGTTGTAATTGATGAGTAAGGTAACGCTTTTTTTAATTTATAATATAAATTTAAATAATCTTCTTTTGTATATCTCCTACCCATTAATTTTAATATTCTATTTGAACCAGATTGTAATGGTAGATGAATATAAGGCATAATATTTTTATTATTTTTTATTACTTCTATCATTTTATCTGTAAAATCCCAAGGATGACTTGTTACAAAACGAATTCTTTCAATTTTTGTTTTAGCAACATCTTCAAGTAAATTTTCCATTCTGTAATCTTCTTTTAAATCTTTACCATAAGCATTTACATTTTGACCTAGTAATGTTACTTCCTTATATCCATCTTTTACTAAATTGTTTACTTCTTCTAAAATAAATTCTTTTTTTCTACTTCTTTGTTTACCTCTTGTATAAGGTACAATACAATATGTACAAAATTTATCACAACCATACATAATATTTATCCATGCTTTATATTTTGAATCTCTCTTAACAGGAATATTTTCTATAATATTTCCTTCACAACTCATTACTTCAATTTCTTGTTGTTTTTTCTCTATACTTTTATTTAAAATATTTGGTAAATTATAAATATTATGCGTACCAAATACAATATCTACCCACTTATATTTCTTCATTATCTCATTTACTACAACTTCTTCTTGAGCCATACATCCACAAATACCAGCTATTATATGTGGTCTTTCTTCTTTTAAATGTTTAATTTTACCTAGATATCCAAATACCTTATTGTGAGCATTTTCTCTTATAGCACATGTATTAAGTAAAATTAAATCAGCTTCTTCTATATTATCTGTTGATGTATAAGACATATCTTCTAAAATAGCTTTTATATTCTCACTATCATGTTCATTCATTTGACAGCCATATGTTTTAACAAAATATTTTTTTCCTACACCTAATTTTTTTAAATTTTCTTTTATAATATATTCTTTTGTTTTTGTTAAAACTTCTTTATTTGTTCTAATCTTAGCTTCTTTTAAACTTGGTACTAACATAATATCATTCCTTTTCAACTACTTAATTATAACATAAAACTAACAATTTGTATTAAATTGTTAGTTAATATTTATTTTTTTATATTTTTAACATATCTTTTATGTGGCCATAATTGATGATTTTCTAATATTGATAATACTATACTATCAATTATGTTTTCATCGACATTTGATATTTTTTCTAATTCTTTTTCTAAATATTCATCATCAAAATTTAAATAAATTCTTTTTTCTATTTCATTATATTTCGAATATTTTGGATATTCAGTAATATTAAAAATTAAATTAATAAAATATTGATAATTATTATAAAAAAGATCTTTTTCAAATATTTTATTTATACAATTTTCTTCTAATAAACATTTACTGTTTATTATTTTTTTTAAATAAATCATAAATTCATCTAGACTAGAATTAATATCAATTATTTTAAAATCAGAAATATATAATTTCATAAGTAAAAGTTTTGTGAATTCTAATTCATTTTTAATCATAAAATCACCTATTTTATTTTATGAAAGTATGATTTTATAGTTCTATTTTATTCTCTTATTATAAATTAAATTATCTGCTAAAGATTTACTTATATTTTGATCTCTCAATCCCCAAGCTAAAACAATATTTTCTTTTTTAAATTTTTTTACTTTTTTATTTTCTAATATTCGATAATTACATGATAAAAAATCTGGCTTACATATTTTATTAAATACCATATGATTACACAAAAATTGTGATAAATTTTCTTTTTTATAATGTACTAATAAACCTCTTATATAATTAGGGCGATTTTTTTTAAACCAATTAACTATGAAAGGATTGAAACTTTTTACAACGAATTGTCCGTTATAATTATCTAATAGTTTTACTAATTCATTTTCTAACAAACCAACTTTTTGATCATATTTTAATTCTATAATTAAAGGTACTTTACCATCTACTAAATTGAGAACATCTTTAAAAAGTGGTATTTCATAATTTGTATCTAATAAATTTATTTTTTTTAATTCCTCATATGTCATATTCTTTATTTGTTTATTTATTTTTGTCATTCTTTTCAAATTATCATCATGAAAAACAACAATATTATTATCTTTAATTAAATGTAAATCAAGTTCAATAATATTATCATTTTTGATGGCTAATTTAAAAGCTTCAATAGAATTTTCTGGAATAGTTATATTATCATATAATCCTCTATGAGCTATGGGTTTTTCTTTTAGAAATTCTAAATTTTTCATATTTACTCCTTATTACTAAGTTAAAAAAAGCAATTTCTTGCTTTTATAGATATTCTTTTATTTTTTTAAATTCATTATCATCATCTAGTTTTGTTTTAGCTAAACTTTCAAATAATTTCTTTTGTTCTTTTGATAATTTTTTAGGAATATGAACATCTAATACAACATACATATCTCCTTTACGATGCGTACTTACATTTTCTATTCCTTTTCCCTTTAAACGATGTTTATCATTTGGAGAACTTCCAGCTGGTATTGTTAATTTAACATTTCCATATAATGTTGGAACATCCTTTTTACATCCTAATACGGCTTCTGTAATTGTGATTGGTAATAATAAATATATATCATCTTCTTCTCTTTCAAATAGTTTATGTTCTTTAACTGTAAATTCTAAATAAACATCCCCATTTGGTCCTCCATTTGTACCTGCTTCTCCTTTTCCAGCAAGTCGTAATCTATTACCTGTATCAACTCCTGCTGGAACTTTTACTTCAATTGTTTTATTTACTTTTACTTTTCCTGTACCACGACATTTTGAGCATTTTGAATCAAATGTATAACCAGACCCTGAACAAGTATGACAAGTAGTTCTAGATTGAAACATTCCAAACATTGTTCTTTGTTCTACTGTTTCAATTCCACTACCATGACATGTTGGACAAGTAGATTGCCCATGTCCACCTTTACCATTACACTCTGGACATTCTTCATAAATATCTAGTTTTATATCTTTTTTACATCCAAATGCAGCTTCTTCAAATGTTAAATTAATATGCATTAATGTATCATTACCGCGTCTTGCACGATTAGAACTTCTTCTACTACTACCAAAATTAAAGCTACTACCAAATAAATCACTAAAAATATCAGAAAAATCAAAATCAGAAAAATCAAATCCTCCTGCTCCTCCTGCACCATTTTGGAAAGCAGCGTGACCAAATTGATCATATTGACTTCTTTTAGTACTATCTGATAAAACAGCATATGCCTCTTGGGCTTCTTTAAACTTTTCTTCAGCATCTGGTTCTTTTGAAACATCTGGATGGTATTTTTTTGCTAATTTACGAAAAGCAGATTTTATCTCAGCTTCACTAGCATTTTTAGAAACACCTAATACTTCATAATAATCTCTTTTATTCATACTTCACCCCTTACTTCATTTTTTTATACAATTTTTTAAATTCATCTATCGTTTGATTAAACATATTAACAGCACTTTCAATGACCTCAGAACTGTTTACATCAATACCTGCTATTTTAAGTTCATTGGCTGGATAATCACTTAAGATAATTTTCAACTGCTCCTTCTTTACCATTTAATATATTAGTAACTATGTAGCAAGCAGATGAAAGACCAATAGCATATTTATATACATAAAAATTATAATAGAAATGTGGAATTCTTTCCCATTCATATTTTATTAGTTCATCAACTACAACATTATCACCAAAATATTTTTTATTTAATTTATAATATTCATTAGATAATAATTCATTAGTCAAAATTTCGCCATTTTCTTTTAAATCATGAATATTCTTTTCATATTCTGCAAACATAACTTGTCTATATATTGTCCCTTTAAATAATTCCATTAATTGATTTAAAGCAAATAATTTTTCTTTATCATCATTTGAATTCTTAATTAAATACATAAGTAGTAATAATTCATTTACTGTAGATGCCACTTCGGCTACTAATATTTTATAACTGGAATTTGTATAACAATTATTTTTACATGAATAATATGTATGCATAGAATGACCTAATTCATGAGCTAATGTTGATACATCATCCAATTCCCCTTCGTAATTTAACAAAAGGAATGGATTTGTATCGTAGAAACCACTTGAATAAGCTCCTCCTCTTTTACCTACATTGTTATATACATCAATCCATTTTTCATCAAAAGCTTTTTTTAGATTATTTAAATAATCTTCTCCTAATGGTTTTAAAGCTTTAAATACTAAATCTTTTGCTTCTTCAAATGAATATTCTTTATCTAAATCTTTTATCAATTTTACATAAATATCATATAAATGTAATTCATCTAAATTAAGAATTTCTTTTTTTAAATCATAATATTTATATATTATATCTAAATGATTATTAATTGTATCAATTAAATTATTATATACTGATACATCTATATTATCACTAAAAAGTGAAGCTTCAATTGAACTATTAAATTTTTTTATTTTTGCTAGTTCTGTTAAATATTCAACTTTACCACTAAAAGTTTTAGCTATAGTATTTTTTAAATTTCCATAAGTATTATAAAGTAAATTAAATGCTTCTTTTCGAACATTTCTATCACTAGAACTAATAAATTTAGACCAATTACTTTTTGTTAATTCTACTTCTTTACCATTTTCATCTTTGATATTACCAAATTTTAAATCGGAATCATTTAAAGCAAAATATATATCTTCACTTACATCAAGCACATTTGAAAAACTTGAAATTAATTTTTCTTCTTCATCACTTAGTATATGTTTTTTTAATCGATAAATATTTTCTAAAGTAAATTGATATTCTTTTAAATCATCTAATTCCTCTATATATTTTTCTATTACATCATAAGATGTTTCTAACATTTCAGGCACTACAAATGATGATAATTCACTACTTTTTTTAATTATATCATCAATTTTACCAATCATTTTTTGATATGTTGTATTAGTTGTATCTTGATCATACTTTAAATGAGCATAATAATATAACTTATATAATCTTCTTTCTAATGTTTCATCAAATTGTAGATAATCTAATAAATTTTTAGCACTTGCTGTTATTTTTCCTTTGTAATTTGTTACTTTTTCTATTTCTTTAGAAACATGGTCCAATTCTTCATACCATATTTCATCTGTTTTATAAATAGTAGTTAAATCCCATTTATATTTATCATCTATTTGATCTCTTGTTTTTTGTTTTTCCATTCTATCTCCTTTAATAATGATAAAGTTCTAGATAACTAGAACTTCATCTTTTACATTTTATTTTTCTTCAAATTCAGCATCTACCACTGTATCATCTTTTTTAGAATCTTTTTTAGAATCTTCGTTATTTTCTTGTTCAGCTTGAGCTTTTTTAGCAGCTTCTTCATATACTTTAGTTGCTAAAGCCATAGCTGTTTCTTGTAAAGCATCTTTCTTAGTTTTTATATCATCTAAATTATCTTTTTCTAATGCCTCTTTTAATTCTTTAATTTGTTTTTCAGCTTTTTCTTTATCCTCATTACTTACTTTATCTCCTAAATCTTTAATTGATTTTTCAGTTTGGAATACTAATTGTTCTGCTTCATTTTTAGTCTCAGCATCTTGTTTTTTCTTTTCATCGGCTTCTCTATTAGCTTCAGCTTCTTTTACCATTTTATCTATTTCTTCATCTGTTAAATTAGTAGAAGATGTTATTGTAATAGATTGTTCTTTATTTGTTCCAAGATCTTTAGCTTTAACATTAACAATACCATTAGCATCGATATCAAATGTTACTTCGATTTGTGGTACTCCACGTGGAGCGGCAGGTATGTTAGTAAGTTGAAATCTTCCCAATGTTTTGTTATCGCTAGCCATTGGTCTTTCACCTTGAAGTACATGAATATCAACAGCTGGTTGATTATCAGCAGCAGTTGAGAATACTTGTGATTTACTTGTTGGAATTGTTGTATTTCTTGGAATTAATACTGTACAAACATTTCCCAAAGTTTCAATTCCAAGTGAAAGTGGTGTTACATCTAGAAGAACAATATCATCAACTTCACCTTGAAGTACTCCACCTTGAATAGCAGCTCCCATAGCAACTACTTCATCTGGGTTTACTCCTTTTGATGGTTCTTTACCAAGTTCATCTTTGATTAAATCAACTACTTTTGGAATTCTTGTAGATCCACCTACTAATAATACTTTATCTATATCATTTTTAGTTAAATCAGCATCTTTTAAAGCTTTTCTAACAGGTTCTAATGTTGAATCTAATAAATCACTTATTAAATCTTCAAATTTAGCTTTTGTTAAATTAACTGATAAATGTAGTGGTCCATCTTCTCCTTGTGTAATAAATGGAATAGAAATTTCTGTTTGTGTCATTCCACTTAAATCTTTTTTAGCTTTTTCAGCAGAATCCTTTATTCTTTGCATTGCCATTTTATCACTTGATAAATCAATACCATTTTCTTTTTTAAATTCTTCAACTAAATAATCCATGATTCTTTGATCAAAATCATCTCCACCTAGATGATTATTACCACTTGTTGATAATACTTCAAATACACCATCACCAAGTTCTAGAATTGATACATCAAATGTTCCTCCACCTAAATCATATACTAATACTTTTTCATTTTTATCTTGTTTATCAAGCCCATAAGCTAAAGCTGCAGCTGTTGGTTCATTGATAATTCTTTCTACTTCTAATCCTGCAATTTTTCCAGCATCTTTTGTTGCTTGTCTTTGTGAATCATTAAAATAAGCTGGAACTGTAATAACAGCTTTAGTAACTTTTTCACCTAAATAAGCTTCAGCTGTATTTTTTAAATCAGTTAAAATCATTGCTGAAATTTCTTGTGGTGTATAATCTTTACCATTAACATGAACTTTTTTATTAGTTCCCATATCTCTTTTAATTGAATAAACTACATCTGGATTTGTAATCATTTGATTTTTAGCTTTTAATCCAACGATTGTTTCTCCATTTTTAAATGCTACTACTGATGGAGTAGTTCTACTTCCTTCTGGATTAGCAATTACTTTTGCTTCTCCACCTTCATATACACATACACAACTATTAGTTGTACCTAAATCAATACCTATTATTTTACTCATATTTATCACCTTTCCTATTCACTTACTTTAACCATTGCTGGTCTAATAACTTTATCTATTAAAATATAGCCTTTTCTTAAAACATCAACAACTATTCCTGACTCTTTATCACATTTTTCAGTCATAACAGCTTGATGATATGTTGGGTCAAATGGTTTATTAATACCATCAATTGCTTTAACACCATATTTTTCTAATACAGTAATTAAATTCCCATACATCATTTTAAAACCTTCTAAAAATTTCGATACTTCATCATTTAAATTTGTATCATCCATTTTTATAGCACTTTCAAAATTATCGATAATTGGAAGCATTTCTAAAATTAATTCTTCATTACAATATTTTAACATTTTAGACAATTCTTCATCTTTTCTTCTTCGATAATTTATAAGTTCAGCTTTTTCTCTTAATAATTTATCCTCTAAATTATTTATGGTTTCTAAAGCTTCTTTTAATTCATCCTTTTTATTCTTTTTCTTTTTTTTATCATTTTTACAATTATTTTCTTTACCATTTTCTTCTTCACAAGATGTACAATTACATTCTTCTTCACATTTTTTGCAATTGTCGTTTTTTTCTTCTATCTTTTCTTCCATTGATGTCTCCTTTCAATTACATTCTTTCTATGTTATTTTTTAAATATTCAAGAAGCATAGTAACTCTATCATATTCCATTCTCTTAGGACCAATTAAAGCAATTGTTCCTATCTCACCATTAGCATTATATTTAGTTTTAACTATTGTTACATCATCATCAAATTTATTTTCACTACCTATATATATTTTTATACCATTTTCTTCTTCTTTGATGTTATTAATGAATGATTTATCATCAAACTTTGAAATAATATTTTTTATTTTATCTACATCACTATCAAATTCGGGTTGTTTTAATATATTAGATCGACCCTTCATTTTGATGTTTGAATCATTAGTTACATCATTTATAAAATTACAAAAAGCATCAAACAATTTTCTTTGATAATTTACATTATCACTTATTATTGGTTTTACTTCAAATTCCAACTTAGCATTTACTTCATCAAGTGGTGTTCCTATAACATGTTTATTTATTAAATCAACTGTTTGTTTTATTTCAAGTGGTGATATTCCTTCATCTATAACAAAATTTCTATTTTCAACATGTCCTTTATCAGTAACAATAATTGCTACTAAATTAGTATCAGTAATCGGTATTACTTCAACTTTACTTAAACAATTTTCTTTTGATGAGGAACCTAACGCTACTAAAGTACAACTGGTTAAATCTGAAACAATCTCTAAACTTTTTTCAATAGCATCACTTAAAACTAATGATTGATTTTTAAATATTGATTGAAGTTTTAATATATCATTTCCTGTTAATTCTTTAGGTACCATGATATTATCAACATAATATCTATAGCCACTTTCACTTGGTACTCTACCAGATGATGTATGTGTTTTTTCTAAATATCCTAATTCTTCTAAATAACTCATTTCATTTCTAATTGTTGCACTTGAACAATTTAATGTTTGTTCTAATGACTTAGAACTAACTGGCTTAGCTGTTTTGATATATTCCTCAACAATTAATTTTAATATTTCTACTTGTCGATTATTCACAAAACACCTCCTTAGCACTCTCTATTATCGACTGCCTATTTCATTATACTAGTATATGTTAGCATTGTCAATATATGAGTGCTAAAAAATAAAAATTTTTTATTTTTTTATTTTATAAAAAAAATTACCATAGAGTAATTTCATAATTTCACAATACCTTTTAGTCTCCTAATAACTTTTTTTTCTATTCTTGAAATATAAGATTGACTTATTCCTAACATATCAGCTACATCCTTTTGAGTTGTTTCCTCATTATTAAATAAACCATATCTTAAAATCATGATTTGTCTATCTCTTTCATTTAATTTATTTATTTCTTCCCTAAGTAATGATTTTTCTGTTTCATCCTCTATTCCTTTTGTAACTAAATCTGGATCTGTACCTAAAATATCTTCTAGATGTAATTCATTACCTTCAGCATCATAACTTAAACTATCTTCAAAGCTAACTTCTCCTCTTCTTTTTTTATTTTTTCTTAAATACATTAAAATTTCATTATCAATACATCTAGATGCATAAGTTGCTAATTTAATATTTTTATCTAACTTATAAGTATTTACTCCTTTTATCAAACCAATTGTTCCAATACTTACTAAATCTTCTAAATCTATTTTAGTATTTTCATATTTTTTTGAAAGAAAAACAACTAATCTTAAATTATGTTCGATTAATTTATTTCTAGCATCATTATCACCATCCATCGATAATTTTACTAATTCTACTTCCTCTTCTTTGGTTAATGGTGCTGGTAGTTTATCAGCACTTCCAATAAAGAAAATATTTCTATCATTTAAAACTTTATATATTAAATTTAGTATTTTTTTTAACATTTTATCCCTCCAGTACTTTTGGTTGTAACAAACAATTAATTCCTTCTAATTTTATTTTAACAGGTGATATACCAAGTAAAACATTTTTCTTTTCACCATAGCCTTCTATGTAAACTTTATCAATGGTAATACATTTAATCATCGTATGACTATTAATTGTATCAATTGGCACTAATATATAATCAACTATATCTTTTTCATCTATTTCTTTGTTATCAATTATAATTATAGGTCTATTTAAGTATGGATCTGTTAATTTATTCCCTGTATCTAAATAAGCATTTAATTTTAATATTTTTTTATTTTTTAAGACTACATCTATTTTATAATAATAATTGTAATTGTTCTTCAACTCTTTAGCTTGTCTTATATAAATATATATAATTATTGGTGATAATAGAACTAAAACAATAAAATTTAAACTAAAATTATTGTGAAAAAAGATAAGTCCTTCTTGTCTATAAGCAAATTCACAATTTATAAAATATAAAAATCCACCTAAAATAATACTACTTGTATACAAAAATAATAAATTTTTTAATGTATATTTAATATTCTTAAATGAAAATGTTATTAATGTCATTAAAATACTAATTATTATTTTGATAAAAAATAGTTGAATATTATTTATTTTTAAAAATAATATAAATATACTTATTCCACCTATTAATCCTCCTAAAAATATTTTTTTTAATTTTATATTTCTTTTTAAAATAACAGATACACAAAATAAAAGTAATGAATCAAATAAAAAATTAATTAAGAAAATAACATCTAAATAGATTTTCATATTATCACCAAAATAAGTATAAAAAAAACGATAGTTAAAAACTGTCGTTTTATGAATTTTTAATATTTTTTTTATAACTAATTAAATATTATTTAATTTATTTTTAATTATTGAACTAACCTTACCCATATCAGTTCTACCTTTTAGTTTTGGATTCAATGCATTCATTATTTTCCCCATATCTCTAATACTTGTTGGTTGTATCTCTAAAAAGGTATCCTCTATTATTTTATTTACTTCATCTGAAGATAATGGTTCAGGCATATATTCATTCAATATTTCTATTTCAGCATTTGTTTTTTCTACTAAATCAGGTCTATTACCTTTTTCAAACTCAATAATTGATTCTTTTCTCATTTTAATTTGTTTATCAATTACTGAAATTATTTCTTCATCATTAAGTTCTCTTTTTTTATTTAATTCTTCCATTTGAATAGAACCTTTTACCATACGAATTACTGATAAAGCTTCTTTATCTTGTTTTTTCATTGCTGTTTTTAAATCTTCTAATATTCTTTCTTTCATAATTTTTCCTTTCAAAAAAAGCCTATTGGCTTTTAGTATCTTTCTCTATTACGTCTACGACTATTCTTAATATTTTCCTTCTGTTCTTTTCTTCTTTTTGCTCCTGGTTTTAAATAACCTTCTTGTCTTTCACGTACTTTCTTTGAGAGACCAACATTTCTTTGTTTTAATATTCTAAGTGCTCCGTCAACATTACCATTTTTTACTTCTACTTTTGTCACTATAATCCCTCCCTTCTTAAGTACTAAAATAATTATATCACTGTTTTTTACAATATACAACATATTTTTTTATTAAAAAAAGAAAAAAGGTTATATAAAAACCTTATTTCACACATATTCCTTCTTCTATTAATCTAATATTTGTTCCAATATATCTACCAAATGTGATAACAATTTTAAATAGCACTTCAATTAATGGCATTATTATTGGAATTAGTAAAATTATTATAATTGATATTATTATTTTTTTATTTTTTATTAATATATTTAACATAGCCTACCTGTTGATATTCTTCTAATAGCAGTTCCTATACTTCTTCCTAATTCTAGTAAACTATTAACACCTCTTACAACTGACGATAATAAAGATGCCGAAAATTTTAATCCACCTTGTATTTCTAAAAGTTCTGTTTTTTCTAATTCTTTCATATTATCACCTACTTACGACATGCTAATGGTCTTACATAACCATCAATTATTCCTACTATAAATGTAACACCTGCTGCTATTAAAGCTGCTGCTCCCCATGAAATTCCACCACCAGTTATATTTTTTAATTCGTTGTTTTTTAAATTAATCATTACTTCAACTCCATTTCTATTTTCTTTTTTATTTCATTTATAATTTTTGTTTTGCCTAAATTAAATTTTAAATTAATTATTTCGTTCTCTCTTAATTTTTCATTTGTATGAATTTTAAGTATGATTTCACCATATACCTTATTTTTATTTACATAATAATCACTGACACTAAATATATTATATTTATATTTTTTGTTATCAATTTCTAAGTATTTAGATTTGTAAATTTCATTATTTATCTCGGTATATACTTTAGCAAAATATTCATCTCCTTCTTTGATTAAATATGCATTATATATTTTAGATTTATCAAACTCAAATATAGATATTATAATAATAAACATAAAGATCACGGTGCTTAATATTACGAACCAAATAATAATTATGTTGGGACATGTTTTTTCTAATATTATTTTTTCATTGTTATAGAGTTCCAGATTATCCATTCTTACGGTTCACCTCTTTAATTTTTCCATTATCCAATCTAACCACTTTGTCAAATAAATCTAAATTATCGTAACGATGTGAAACAAGAATTATTGTTTTGTTTTTATATTTTTTAAAAATATTTTTTATTATTTTTCTTTCTAAATCTATATCAACCTGACTTAATGATTCATCCAATATTAATATTTCAAAATCATTTAATAAGGATCTTGCTAAAATAATTCTTTGTTTTTCACCACCAGAAATATTAAAGCCATTTTCTTCTATAAGCATATTTAACCCTAAATTATTATTTTTAATTATTTCATCTACAAAACACATTTTAATAACTTCTAATATTTTTTTATCATTAACATTTCTACTACTTTTTATATTGTTATATAATGATTCAGTAAATAACATCTCATTTTGTGAAACATAAGTTATATTTTGATTAATATTCTCTTTTTTATAATAATTATAATCATTATGGTCAATTATAATTTTATTATTATCCACTTTATAATAACCTTTAAGAAGTTTTAATATAGTACTTTTCCCACTACCACTTTGCCCTATAAACATTATTTTTTCACCTTTGTTTATATTCAAAGTAATATTTTGTAATGTTAATTTTATATCATTATAGGTATAATCTAAATCTTTAATTTTAATATTTTTAAATTTTTTATTTTTTAAAATACCTTTTTCTTCTTCAATGTATATTAATTCATTTATTCTCTTTAAAGCATCTTCTGCTTCTTTTATATCTTTATTTAAATCAATTATATTTCTAAATGGTTCTAAAAAATATGAAAATAGAGAATTAAATGTTATTAGTTCACCTAAACTTATAATATTATCACTATATAATAGACAACCATAATAGATTATGATAATTAAACCAATTTCACCTATTAATTGTTTAAATAGAAATTCTAAATTATATATATTTTCATGTTTTAATTGACTATTTGAAAAGTTTATATAATTTTTGTTAAAATTAGCTACAACATTATCTTCAATAGAAAGACCTTTAATAGTTTCAAAGCCACTTATATTTTCAACCATATATGAATTTATCAAAGATTTTTTTTGATGAATTTTTTTAATTGATTGTTTAAACATCGGTTTAAATATTAATAATATTATTGTATATAAAATAAGGATTATAATAGCAATTAAAAATAGTTGAACATTTATAATATACAAGAAAATTGCTGCAAAGAAAGTTAATGATAAATCGATAAATACCGTAATTGATATTTTAACAATCATCTCTTTTATAATATTTAAATCATTTATTCTTGATATAACTTCACCAGTTGTTCTGCTTTTGAAATAATTATACGGAAGTAATATTATTGTTTTAAAAATATCACAATTTAATGAAACATCTAACTTTTGGTTCATAATTATTAGTAATTTATTTCTAAAAAAATCGGTTATTATTTTAAATATATAAACTATTAAAAAGAAAGAAAATAAAACTGAAAGAAGACTATTATTACTAATATTATCAATCATATATTTAAAATAAAAGGAACCTATAATTGATGTTATTGTTATAAAAATAGATAACAATGTTATTTGAAAAAATAATTTTTTATGTTTTTTTATTATATTAAATATAAATTTATTAAATGAGATTGGCTTTTTATATAAAGGTAATTTTATTTTAGGATATAATATTATTAAAACATCATTAAATATCTTTTCAAATTCTTTAAAACTCATCTTTTTTAACTTATCACCAGGATCACCTATTAATAAATATTTTTTATTATAATTAATTTCATATATTACTATATAATGATTATAGTTTTCATCAATAGTTGTATAAGCTATACAAGGTAATATAAGATTTTTTTTATTTAATTGATTCAATTTAGCTTTTACACCTTTTGATTCAAACCCTATTTCTTTAGCTGTTTCGATTAAATGATATGCTGTACATCCATGTTTAGATGTTTTAGTCATTTCTCTTAATTTACAAATAGGTACATATCCTTTATAATAACTAATAATCATCGATAAGCAAGATACTCCACAATCTTTAATACCTGATTGTTTTAAAAAAGGATATTTTTTTAACACTTTATCACCTCCTACTAATATCTTTCGATATATAGAAAGTGAACTCCTTTAAAAAAGTAAAAAAAAAAATAATTTTTTAAATTATTTTGTTTTTACTTTTTGTGATATTTT
>CANRLQ010000017.1 GCA_947631525.1 uncultured Bacilli bacterium
TGCTAAACATTTGGATAATTCTTTAGATATATTAGATGAAGATACAAGTGTGTTAGAAGAACATTTACAAATAGGTAATTTTGGAGGATTTCCTTCAATTACTATTCCAGATGGTTTTATTGATAATTTACCAGTTGCTTTAAATATTACTGGTAATTGCTATAACGACCAAACTGTTCTTAATATTGCTTATGCTTTAGAAAGTAAAATGGGTTATAAAAATCAAATAGCAAGGGAGGTTAAATAATATGGATAATTATCTAATAATGATAGGGCTTGAAATGCACTGTGAAATAAGTGAAACTAAATCAAAAGTTTTTTCAAGTGCTGAAAATTCATATAAAGATCTTCCTAATTCAAATATTAGACCAATAGATATGGGATTTCCTGGAACTCTTCCTGTTGTAAATAAAGAAGCCGTAAAAATGGCTTTAATGACTTCAATGATTTTAAATTGTCAACAACCAGGATACATTTATTTTGAAAGAAAAAATTATTATTACCCAGATATGCCAAAAAATTTTCAAATAACACAAGAAACAAAACCAATTCCTGTTGGAATATATGGACAATTAGAATATGAATGTAAAGGGGAAAAGAAAATAGCAACTATTGATAATCTTCATTTAGAAGAAGATGCAGCTGCATCAGAACATTTAGGTTCTGTTACACATATCGATTATAATAGAGCAGGCGTTCCATTACTAGAGCTTGTTACAACACCTTGTTTTCATTCTGCCGATGAAGCTGTTGCTTTTTTAGAAACAATGAGAAGCATCTATCAATATGCAGGTATTTCAGAAGCTGATTCAAAAAAAGGGCAAATAAGATGTGATGTAAATGTTTCAATTATGGATAAAAATTTAGATGCATCTGATTCTAAAAATTGGGGAACAAAAGTAGAAATAAAAAATGTTAATACTTTTAGTGGTGTAAGAGATGCAATTAATTATGAAATAGAAAGACAAATAGAAGCTAAAGAAGATGAAAATTATGATGAAGTAGTAGTTCAAGAAACAAGAAGATGGGATGATGAATCTTGTACAACAATTCGTATGAGAGATAAAGTAGATGCTATCGATTATAAATATTTTGTAGAACCAAATATTCCAAAATATAAAATAACTAAAGAATGGTTAGAAGAAATAAGAGCAAGTATTCCAGAACTTGCAAATGAACGAAAGGAAAAATATATAACTGAATATGGAATAAGTGAGTATGATGCTAAAATACTTGTAAAAGAAAAAGCTGTTGCTGATTATTACGAAAAAACTATAGAATTAGGTATTAATCCTAAGGCATCTTCTAACTGGATAACAAGTGTTATTTTGGGACATTTAAATAAGTTTGATTTGAATATTAGTGATATTTTCTTAACTCCTAAAATGTTGGTAGATTTAATTAAATTAATTGATGATGGAACAATATCTTCAAAACAAGCAAAAGAAGTACTTTATAAATCTTTAACAGAAAATAAAGAACCAATTAAAATAGTAGAAGAAGAAGGAATGAAACAAATTGGAGATACTGATGCTATTAATAAAATGATTTTAGAAGTATTAGAAGAACAACCTAATGCAATCGAACAATACAAAAGTGGAAGAACTAATATTGTTGATTTCTTAGTTGGTCAAGTTATGAAAAAGACAAGAGGACAAGCAAATCCTGCTATAACTAGAAATATGATAATAGAAGAGATAGAAAAGAGGTAATTATGGAGAATATTTATCGTACAATATACTGCGGTTTAATTGATGATTCTTTAGATGGAAAAGAAGTTAAAATTGCTGGATGGATTGAAAATATAAGAGATCATGGTGGAGTTATATTTGTCGATGTTAGAGATGAATATGGTGTTGTTCAAGTAGTAAGTAATGATGATTCTATATTTGACAATCTAACAAAGGAATCATCAGTTACTATAACAGGTACTGTAAGAAAAAGAAGTGAAGATGATTATAATAGTAGAATTAAGACTGGTAAATTAGAAATATTAGTTAAAACATTAGAAATATTAGGCAAATCTAAACATAATTTACCATTTGATATAATGACTTCTAAAGATGTTGCAGAAGAAGTTAGACTTAAATATAAATATTTAGATTTAAGAAATGAAAAAGTTCATAATATGGTAAAATTTAGAAGTGAATTACTTAAATTTTTAAGAAATAAAATGGATTCTTTAAATTTTACAGAAATACAAACACCAATCATAACAGCCTCTTCGCCTGAAGGAGCAAGAGATTTTATAATACCATCTCGTAAATTCAAAGGGAAATTTTATGCATTACCACAAGCACCACAACAATTTAAACAATTATTAATGTGTGGTGGTTTTGATAGATATTATCAAATAGCTCCTTGTTTTAGAGATGAAGATACAAGAGCAGATAGAGCATTAGAATTTTATCAGTTAGATTTTGAAATGAGTTTTGTTACAGAAGAAGATGTATACAATATAGGAGAAGAAGTTTTCTATGATACATTCGTTAAATTTAGTAATAAAGAAGTTAGCCCAAGACCATTTAGAAGAATTTCTTATAAAGAGGCAATGGAAAAGTATGGGACAGATAAACCTGATTTAAGAAATCCTCTTCAAATAATTGATTTAAGTGAGGTATTTGTTGAATCTGAGTTTAAACCATTTAAAGGTGTTACTGTTAAAGGTATAAAAGTTGATGATATAGCAACTAAATCTAATAGTTGGTTTAATGAAGTAGTTGATTATGCTAAAACAATTGGAATGCCAGGTATAGGTTATATTTCAGTATTAAAAGATATGGCATTTAAAGGACCAATTGATAAATTTTTAACTGATGATGATAAAAAAGTATTGATTGAAAAAGCTAATCTAAAAGAAAACAGTGTTCTTTTCTTCATAGCTGATAGAAATATTTCTTTAGCAAGTAAAAATGCAGGACTTATAAGAACATATTTAGGAGAAAAATTAGAATTAATTGATAAAAATAAATATGAATTTTGCATTATTAATGATTTTCCAATGTTTGAGTATAAAGAAGAAGATAAAAAGTATGACTTTTGTCACAACCCATTCTCTATGCCAAAAGGTGGAATAAAAGCTTATGATAATCCAAATCTTGAAGAAATAGAAGCATACCAATTTGATTTTGTATGTAATGGATGTGAAGTAGCTTCAGGAGCTGTTCGTAATCATGATTTAGAATGTTTAGAAAAAGGCTTTAGTATAGTAGGTTATGATAAAGAAGTTGTTAAAGAAAGATTTGGAGCGTTATATAATGCTTTTCAATATGGGGCACCTCCACATGCTGGTATGGCACCTGGAATTGAAAGAATGATAATGTTACTTAAAGATGAAACAAATCTAAGAGAAGTAATTACATTTCCAACAAGTGCTAGTGGAGAAGATAAATTAATGGGATCTCCTAGTACTTTGGATGAAAAACAATTAAGGGAAGTTCATATTAAGATAAGATAAAATAGTTCATTTTGAACTATTTTTCTATGTATTTAATTAAATAATTTATATTGTTTTATCTAATTAATAATGATATAATTATCTTAGTGAAGGTGATGATATGGATAACGAAAAAATAGAAAATGCGATAAACAATGCGATTGCCAATATAAATGTTGATGATTTAACTGTAAAAAAAGAGCAAATAGATGTAATAAAACAGGAATTAATCAATAGTTCAAAATCTGATAATGTATCACTTTTATCTAAATTAATTGAAATATCAGAAAATAAGGGAGTATCAAAAGTACGTGGAAAATAATGAATTAGATAATCTTAAATATTGTTATCAGGGAACAAAAGTATTAAAAAATAAAAAAAATATAGTTAATCTAGAACAATTGCACGAAGTTGAGAGTGGATTATCGACGTATAAATTAACAAAACTTTATCTTAATGAAATACCTTATAATCAAACTTTTGATAGTAATCATTATTTGAGTATACATAAATACTTATTTAGTGATTTATATGAATTTGCGGGTGAATTTAGGTTAACAAATATTTCTAAATCAAGAGAACCATATGCTAGAGGCATAACACCATTTTGTCAAGTACCATTTATAAAAGATCAATTAGACTATACTTTACAAGATATGAAAAATAATGTTAGAAATATTCAGAATGAAGAACAATTAATTGAATTTATATCAAAGTATTATCTTGATTTAAATATTATACATCCTTTTAGAGAAGGTAATGGTAGAACATTAAGAGAATTCTTACGTGAATATGTTTTAGTTTTAAATAAAATAATTAAATTTGGTGAGTATGAATTAGATTATACAAAAATAAATGAAGAAATAAAAAAATCTCTTGAAAAATCATCAATATTAGATGATTTGGAGATAACTAAAAGTGTATTTTCAAAGATAATAGTTAGAAAAGATGTTATAGAAAAGAAGGTTACAAAATGAAAAAAATATTAGTATTAATTTTATTATTAATTACAGTTGGATGTTCTTGCCAAAAGAAAGAAATAAAAAATGATGATGCAGTTAAATTTAAAGAAGAATATGAAAAATATAATGGTGAGAAAACTGATAGTGGTTTTGCTTATCCTGTTTTAGATATTGCAAAAAAAAATCCAATTAAATATAAGACTGAAGAACAACTAGTTGATATCATTGAAAATAAAACAGGTGTTATTTATTTAGGATTTCCAACTTGCCCTTGGTGTAGAAATGCTATTCCTGTTTTATTAGAGGCTGCAGAAGAAACAGGTTTAAAAACCATTTATTATTTAAATGTAAAAGATATAAGAGATGAGAAAAAATTAGAAAATGGTGAAATAAAAACAATTAATGAAGGAACAGATGGATATAAGAAATTAGTTAATGCTTTATATGAACAATTAGATGAATATGATGGATTAAATGATTCAAAAATTAAAAGAATATATGTACCAATTGTTATATTTGTTAAAGAAGGAGAAGTGGTAGCTGTTCATAAAAATACAGTTTCTTCTCAAACAAATCCTTATGTTGTTTTAGATGAAAAACAAAAGAAGGAATTAAAAAAGATATATAAAGAAAATATTTATAAAATAGCTGATGATTTATGTGATTCATCTTGTTAATTAAAAAATAAGTATTTTTCTCTTGACAATTAAATAAAAATATGTATAATATTCATTATTCGTATTGAAGAGGGGGTTGCAATATGAATAAAGAAATGAAAGAAATACATATTTCAAAGTTTACAGCAAGTCGTTTAGTTAAACAATATTACGATAATTATTATGATGATATCATTAATATTAAAGCAAAACCTAAAATAGAAAATGGTAAATTGGTAATTGTCATAAAAAAACAAACAACTTTGAACAAAAGAAATATTTTATTAACAGAAAGACTTAATCAAAAGGAAATAAGTAGTATTATACATGATTATATGTTGCAAAAAGCATGTATAATAAATAGCATTTCTTTTGAACCAAATTATCATAATTTACATATCACATATTATGGTAATGAATTTGATTTAACTGATAATAAAAAGGGGTATCAAAAAATATTAGAAGCATAAATTGCTTCTTTTATTATGTTTATAATTATGATATAATTAAATAGGTGATTTTATGAAGTTGATTAGAATAAGTGCTATATGGTGTACAAGTTGCATAATAACATATAAATATTTCAATGAAATCAAAAATGAATATCCAAATTTTGAATATGAAGAATTAGATTATGATACTGATAATATGGAAGAATATAATATAGGAAATATATTACCGGTTATCATAGTTTTAAAAGATAATAAAGAAGTTACTAGGATAATTGGAGAAAAAAATACTAGTGAAATAAAAAAAGTATTAGGAAGTGTTTTAAATGAAAAAGATAAATAAAATATTATCAATTTTTTTACTTTTTTTAATATTATTTATTCCAAAAGTTAAAGCTACTGAAAATGAAGTTAAAATATACCTTTTTTATAGTAAAACATGTCCTCATTGCCATTCTGAAATAGAATATTTGAGTGAAATAAAAGATAAATATTCCAATTTAGAAATAGAACAATATGAAGTTACAGGGAATGAACAAAACAATCAATTAATGAATCTAGTTGGAAAAAGTTTAAATGAAGATACTAATTATATACCATACACAATAATTGGAACTGATAGTTTGGTAGGTTTTAATGATTATACGAAAGATAAAATAGAAGAGTATATAGAAAAATGTTCTACTTATGAATGCTTGGATGTAGTTTCAAAAATAAAAAAGACAAATAATAGTATTGAAAAAGAAGTAGAAGAAGCAAATAAAAAAATAGAAAAACAACAAAAAGAAAAACAAGAAAGTAATAAAGTAAAGGAAAAGGAAAACAATAAAATGAAAATTCCTTTATTAGGTGAGATAGATGCTAAAAAAGTCTCATTGCCTTTAATTTCCGTAGTAATAGGTTTTGTAGATGGTTTTAATCCATGTGCTATGTGGGTTTTAATTTTTCTAATTAGTATGTTACTTGGTATGAATAATAGAAAAAGAATGTGGGCTATAGGATTATCTTTTTTAGGAACATCGGCAGTTGTTTATGCTTTATTTATGTTAGCATGGTTAAAAATAACTTTACAGTTAAGTCAAATTAGAATTGTTCAAATAATAATTGCTTTAGTAGCACTTATAGGAGCAATCATTAATTTGAAATCATATTGGAAAGAAAGAAAACAAGATGTTGGTTGTACGGTTACAAATGCTAAATCTAGAAAAGCAATAATTCAAAAAATCAAAAAATTTACTTCAGAAAAAAGTTTTATCTTAGCCATTTTAGGTTCTATATTATTAGCATTATCAGTTAATTTTGTTGAATTAGCATGTTCTGCAGGATTACCATTAGTATTTACACAAATACTTGCTTTAAATGATTTGGGAAGTTTAGAATATTTTATTTATATATTTATTTATATTATATTTTATTTAATTGATGATTTAGCAATATTTATAATAGCAATGGTTACACTTAAGTTAACCGGTATAACTAATAAATATAATAAATATTCACATTTGATAGGTGGCATTATAATGTTAATTATAGGTTTATTAATGATTTTAAAACCTGAATGGTTAATGATGAATTTTTAAAAAATATAAAAACTATATTTTTTAATTTCTACTATTTAAAATAACAAATAAATATTTATTTGTTATTTTTTCAAATTTTTAAAATTTGTATTTTGAATTGTGTTTACATTTTTGCTAATATTTAAATGGAGGTTTTGATTATGAATTATGATTTAGATTTTTGGAGTAAAAAAGAAATTGATGATATTTTAAAAGAAAGAATAGTAAATAAAATAAAAAAATTATCTTGGTGTATGTATCATTTATTTAAACTAAATAAGAAATATTATTTTTATAAATTATTATATTATACAAAATAAATATCTTTTAAAAATATAAAAAAAACTGTATAATATTGATAGGTGATATGATGTTACAACGTTTAGAATTGATGATAGGTTCTTCCAATGTAGAAAAAATAAAAGAAAAAACTATTTTAATAATTGGACTTGGTGGAGTTGGGGGATATGCAATTGAGAGTCTAGCTAGAAGTGGAATAGGCAAAATGATAATAGTAGATTATGATAAAATAGAAAAAACAAATTTAAATAGACAAATAATAGCTTTAAATTCTAATATAGGGACATATAAAGTAGATGCTTTTTATGATCGAATAAAAGATATCAATCCAAATTGTAAGGTAATAAAAATAAATCAAAAAATTGATGAAAATAATATATTAGAGTTGTTTGAAGAAAAAATTGACTATGTTGTAGATGCATGCGATACAGTAATGGTAAAAAAGCTTTTAATAAAAATATGTTTAGAAAAAAATATAAATATAATAAGTTGTATGGGTATGGGTAATAAATTAGATCCATCAAAAATTAAAATAATGGATATTAGAAAAACAAGTTATGATCCTATAGCTAAAGTTATTAGAAAATATGTAAAAGATTTAAAAACAAATAAAAAAATAATGGTTGTCTGTAGTGATGAAAAAAATATATCATTGAATTCAAAAACAATCTCATCTAATGCTTTTGTCCCTTCGATTGCTGGAATTCTTTGTACTAGTTATATAATAAATGATATTATAAAGAGGTGAAATATGATAAAAGAACTATTAAAAATTGTAAAAAAACTAGATGGTAAATTATTAGTGATAGGTAATTTTGATACTAAAATATTAAATTGTATAAATAATAACAATAATATAATATCATGTGATATATTAACAAGTAAGAATGATGATACTAAATATGATACGAAAGGAAAACAAAAGAAAATTAATATAAGTAGTTTAAGAAGAAAATATAAAAAAAAGAAGATTAATTATATAATAGCTGATATAAATGAAATAGATAAGTATCTAAAAACATTTGTAAAAGATTCTATTTTTATTAATCAAAAAGAAATAATATTTTTAAGTGATAAAAATTATGATTATGATTTAATAAAAAATAAATACAAGCGATATAAAACTGATATAGAAGTATTAAATTATAAAGATGGTAAAATTCTAAAAATAAATACAGTTAAGGCAAAAACAAATAAAATAAAAGACTTTGTTTATTACATAGTTGATACGATTTTAAATATAATTGATTTAATAGGAGAATTTTTAGTAAGCTAACAACAAAAAATGTTGTTTTTTTTATTCAAAAAATTAAAAAAAGTCTTTACAAATATATAATGTAAATGGTAAAATAGTGGTGTACAGTGGTTGATAGTGGAGAAAAGTGGGTGATTTTATGTTTATGGGTGAGTATCATCATTCAATTGATGAAAAAGGAAGACTTACAATTCCATCTAAAATTAGATATGAATTAGGAACAAATTTTGTTGTTACAAGGGGACTTGATAATTGTTTGTTTATCTACCCTAAAGAAGAATGGAATAAAGTTATCGATAAATATAAAGAATTACCAAACACTAAAGATGCTCGTAATTTTATGCGTTTCTTTCTATCAGGTGCTACTGAAAATGATTTTGATAAACAAGGTAGAATTAATATTTCACAACCATTAACTAAATATGCAGGTCTTGAAAAAGATTGTGTTATTATAGGAGTTAATGATCATTTAGAAGTTTGGAGTAAAAGAAATTGGGATACCTTCATTACTGAAAATGAAGACAATTTATCTGATATATCAGATAAATTATTCTCAACAACATTAATTTAATATGCATGAAAGTGTTTTATTAAAAGAATCAATTGACTCGTTAAATCTAAAAGATGAAAGTATTATAGTTGATTGTACATTAGGATATGCTGGTCATAGTAGTGAGATATTAAAAAAAATCAAAAATGGTTATTTGTATTGTTTTGATCAAGATGATGAAGCAATTAGTTTTAGTCAAAATAAACTTTCTAAAATTGGAAGCAATTACGAAATAATAAAATCTAATTTCGTTAATTTAAAAGAAAAATTAGAAGAAAAGAAAATTGATAAAGTAGATGGCATACTATATGATTTAGGTGTTTCTTCACCACAATTAGATGAGGATTATCGTGGATTTAGCTTTCACAAAAATGCTAAATTAGATATGCGTATGGATACTAATAGTGATTTAACTGCTTATAAAGTAGTTAACGAGTATAGTCTTGAAAAATTAGTGGAGATATTTTATAAGTATGGTGAAGAAAAATACGCTAGAAGTATTGCTAAAAAGATAATTGAAAAAAGAAAAGAAAAAAATATTGAAACTACCTTAGAATTAGTAGAAATTATTAAAGAGAGTGTTCCTGAAAAATATAAAAGAGAAAAGCATCCAGCAAGAAAAATTTTTCAAGCTATCAGAATTGAAGTTAATAATGAGTTAGATGTATTTGAAAAGTCTTTAAGACAAGCCTTAGATTTATTAAAAGTAAATGGAAGAATTTGTGTAATAACATTTCATTCACTAGAAGATAAAATATGTAAAGAAATATTTAATGAAGTATCAAAAATTGATAATGAATTAAAAAAACTTCCAATTATACCAAATGAATATTTAAAAAATTATAAAATAATTGGAACATATAAACCAAGTAAAGAGGAAATAAAAAATAATAGTAGATCAAGAAGTGCTAAACTTCGTGTTATAGAAAAAATAAAAGAGGGATAATATGAGTAAGAGAAAAAGAAGGGTTAGAATTACCAAGGGAGAAAGATTATTATATGTAGCAGCAAGTTTTTGTCTAGTTATGACATTAGTACTAAAAGTATTTGGTGGAGCAAGTATATCTCATTTAAGTATGAGTGTCGAAAAAATGAAATATGATATTAATTCTCAACAAAAAAAGAATGAAAGTTTAACTATGAAAGTTAACGAATTAACTTCTTTTGACAAAGTAAAAGGTGTAGTATCTGATATGGGACTTGCATATAATAATGAAAATATTATCGTAATTGAAGACTAGATAAGGAGTGTTTTTATGAATAAAAGAAAAGTTAAAAATAAAAAATGGAAAACGCCTAATTTTATTTTTATTACTTTTTCTTTTTTCTTTTTGATTTTGTATATACAATTAGTTTATTTATCTATTTCTAAAAAAATATATGGAAAAAACATGAATGAATTTGCAGCCAGTAGAAATACTGTTAAACAAACTGTAAAAGCTAATAGAGGTACTATATATGATCGTGATGGCGGTATACTAGCACTAAATGTTAATTCATATACCTTAATTGCTTATTTAGATAAAAATAGAAGTAAAAATTCAAGTATACCATTACATGTTGAAGATATTGATAAAACAGCAGAAAAATTATCTTCAGTGCTTGATTATGATAAAGATTATTTTAAAAAACTATTAGAAAATGGTAAAAAAAATAAGCGTAAACAAATTGAATTTGGACCAGCTGGTAAAGGAATAACAGAATTAGTTAAAGATGAAATAGAAGCACTTAATCTACCAGGAATTAGTTTTATTGAATCAACAAAAAGATATTATCCAAATGCTAATTTTGCATCTTATGTTATAGGGTATGCTAAAGAAAAAGAAGTAACAAGAAAAGATGATAATGGTGATAAAGTAACAACTAATGAAATTGTAGGAGAACTTGGAATAGAATCAGAATATGATGAAATATTAAGAGGAAAAGATGGTTATTTAGAATATCAACAAGATCGTTATGGATATAAAATAAGTGGGACAAAAGAAATAAATGTTGAAGCAAAAAATGGTGATGACATTTATTTAACGATTGATTCTAATATTCAAAGATTTGTTGAAAGTGCTATATCAGATGTATCAAAAGAATATAAACCAGAAATGATGATGGTAACAGTTATGGATGCTAAAAATGGTGATATTTTAGCAACTTCTTCTACACCATCATTTGATCCAAATAAAAGAGATATAAACAGTTATGAAAATCCTTTGGTAACATATACATACGAACCAGGATCTACTATGAAAATATATACTTATATGTGTTCAATAGATAGTGGTAATTATGATGGTGAAGCTAAATATAATTCGGGTAAATATAAAATAGGCGATGATACTATAAATGATTGGAATAAAGTAGGTTGGGGTAAAATAACTTATGACAAAGGTTTTGAATACTCTAGTAATGTAGGAGTTGCTAATTTAATTTCTAAAACTCTAGAAAAAAAGCAATTGAAAGATTGTTTAAAAAAATATGGTTTTGGTTCTAAAACTAATATAGAATTAACTAGAGAACAAGTAGGGCTACTTAATTTTAATTATCCAATTGAAGTAGCAACTGCAGGTTTCGGTCAAGGGATAACAACAACAGCTATTCAACAATTACAAGCATTAACAATTATTTCTAACAATGGAAAAATGTTAAAACCACATATAGTAGATAAAATAGTAGATTCTAATAATAAAATTTACTATAAAAGTAAAAAAGAAGAATCTGAACAACTTGTAAAAACATCTACTGTAGATAAAATGAAAGAATTAATGTATAATGTTGTTAATGGTACTGATAACGGAACAACAGGTAAAAAATATAAAGTTGAAGGTTTAGATATAATAGGTAAAACAGGTACGGCTCAAATATCTAAAAACGGAAAATATTTAACAGGAGATAATAGTTATATATTTTCATTTGCTGGTATGTATCCAAAGGATAATCCACAAATTATTATTTATGCAATGATGAGACAACCAAGATATGGAGAAGGGGCTGGTATGTACAAAGTAACACGAGATGTAATTATTAGTATATCTAAATATATAGAAGTAGAGGTAAAAGAAAAAAAAGAACCTAAAACAAGTTATAAACTGACTTCTTATATAAATAAAAATACAGAAGAAACTGTTAAATTATTAAAGGATAATGGATTAGATGTCATTGTTTTGGGAGATGGAAATAAAATAATTAAACAATATCCAAGCAAAAATACAAAGGTATTAAATGGTGATAAAGTTATATTACTCACAAATGATAAAAATATTAAAATGCCATCATTAGAAGGATTTAGTCAAAATGATGCTGTGGCATTATTTAATTTAATTGGTATAAAATATAAAATAGATGGATATGGATTTGTATATGAACAAAGTATAAAAAAAGATACTAAAATAGAAGAAAATATGGAAATAGAAATTAAATTAAAATCTAGAAATATTGATAAGAAAGGTGATTAAATGAAAAATAAGGGTTTTACATTAATGGAGCTTTTAAGTGTTTTAGTAATAATAGGTATTATAGCTGTTATTACAACAACATTAATTAGTTCAAATATTAGGGCATCTAAAGAACAAGCATATAATGTACAAATTACTGAAATAGAAGAAGCTGCTAAAAAATGGGTAAGTGCTAATTCAGATAGTATGGACAGTTATAATTTAAATACGATATGTCTTACTATTGATAAAATGCAAAAAGACGATATATTATCACCTAATGATATTAAAAATCCTAAAACAGGTAAAAAGTTAACTGGTAAAGTAGAAATAGTTTATGATTTTGATAAAAATCAGTATAAATATAAATATAAAGATGATTGTAAAGAAATAAAGATAAAACCTGCTTATGAAACATTAGTTGTTGAGAATGAAGATAATATAAAGATTTCAGGGACTGATGATGGTTTGTATGAAACAATCGATAGTTATATTTATAAAGGATTAAACCCTAATAATTTTATAAAAATAGATAATCAAATTTGGAGAATTATTAATATAGATAAAAGTTCTAAAGAATTAAGAGTTGTTAAATTAGAAGATAACCAAGTTAATTATGATAAAAATATGCTTGAAAATTTAAATAGTGAATATAATACAGAAGGTTCTATATATTCATCAATAAAACAATTTATTAAGGAAAATCCTAAAATTAATATTGGAAGCTATGATGAAATTAGTTCTCTTAATACAGTAAGTACAATTGAAAAAAGTAAAAATGATTATAAAACAATTAGTCTATTAACAGCAAGTGATTATATGAATGCCTCAACTAATTTGGATTGTTTTAAAAATGCAATTTGTAATATTAATAATTACTTAAATAATAGTAAATCATTCTATCTTTTAAATAGTAATGTTGATCAAGACAAAACATGGTTTGTTGATAAAAATGGAATAATCCAATTAGATTCACAAACCGATGCCTTAAGACATGTTTATCCCGTTATTAATTTAAAATTATCAACACAAATATCAGGTGGAGATGGTAGTGAATTAAATCCATATGTTGTATCATAAAAAAAAGTTCTTTTGAAATAAAACTCATTTTGTTCCAATAATGAGGTTCATTTTTAAGAACTTTTTTTGTTTAATTTATCTTTAAATATACTAGTTATTAGACCGCTTTTGTAAGTAAGACCAAAGTAAATAATCATTCCTAGTAAACCATAAATTATGCATATTATAATAGCTGATATTTTAGTTTGAACTTCTATATTTATAAATAGACTTAATATCATTAAACTAACAAGCATTATTAAACTACATAAAATAATTTTTGTTATATTGATAAAAGATTGTTTAAAGTTTAAATTGTGCTTTTTCTTTAAATAAAATATTAAATATAATGATGGAATTAATTGTGTTATAAGAGTGGATATAGTAGCTCCTTGGTATCCTGTTTTAAAAATATTATGACATAAATACATCATTGGAATATTTAAAATAGCATTCGCCAAAAAGCTAACAAATAATGTTCCAATAGCTACCTTAGTATGATTAAGTGTTTGGACAATATTTGTTAAAACTGAAAATAGGGAAAAAGTAATAGATGTACAAATAAATAACTTAAATATTTCAATACTAAGAATATCATAATTATAAAATATTACCCATACAGATGTTCCTAAAAAACTAAGTCCTAATGTCATAGGAATTGTTATAAAAAGTAGTGATTGAATAGCTTGGTTTATTTTATAATTGACACCATTATTATTATTAGTAATGTTATCACTTGCTAAACTTGGAATTAAACTAGTACTAATACCCATTGAAATAGCAATAACAATCATAGTTAATTTAGCACCCCATGT
>CANRLQ010000018.1 GCA_947631525.1 uncultured Bacilli bacterium
AAATGAATAGTGGCAAAATAGTAGAAGAAATTATAAATGAAAAAAGAACTAAACCTGAACTTATACCTTGGGGTTAGTTCTTTTTAATGTTTTAATTAACAATTGACATAAGTATTAATTAATGTTAAAATAAGAGCCAGTGTTGTGTGATTTATGTTGTATTTTAGGAGGAGAAATAATATATATGGGTAAAATGACAAAAGAGGAAGTATGGGAAAGTATTTTAGAGAATCATAATCATTCTTGGTATGATGATTTATATATAAAAAATAAAAATAATTTAAATAAGACTGCATTATTTTTTAGAGGTACAGAAATAACATATGGTGAATTTTTTAATATGGTTGAATCATATGCTAAATCATTGAAACAATATGGTGTAAACAAGGGTGATGAATTTGTAGCATGTTTGAGACAGACACCGGATTATCCAGTTTTAGTAGCTGCGGCTAGCTTAATTGGTGCTAAGATTAATTTAGTTGCTGCAGATTTTAATAGTGATTATCTTGCACAAATAATAAATAAGGCATCAGCTAAAATAGTTTTGGTTAATGATTGGGATTTTTCAACGATGTCTGATTCTTTACATAAATCAACTTTTGATAAAAAAATTGTAATATTACCAGTAAATAAATGGGATAAGTATAATAATCCATATTCAAAAAGAACTGATATTTTTTATAAATTCAATGAAGTAGAGTATACAAAATCAATTTCAGAATTTAATAATATTGAATATATTGATAAGTTTTTAACTGAAGGTATGAAATTTCATGGTGAATTAAACGGAAAAGGTGGACTTAGTGATGAATTAGCGATAACTTACACAAGTGGATCAACTTCAAAAGGAATACACAAAGGTGTTGTTCAAAGAAATGAAACATATATAATAATGGGTAGATATCATGATCCAGAGGTAGCAGGTATTCCAAAAATGGATAATACAGTAACTCTTTCAGCAATTGGACCACATGCGGATACTACTATGATGACAGGAGTTTCTGATACAATGCTACAAGGTGGAGTTGTAGCTTTAGAACCTATAATAGATGAAAATTACTTTTTATATAGTCTAATTATCAATAAAGCAGGATTAGTTATAGCTACAAGAACTTATTGGTTAAGGGCAATGAAACAGACTTATGAAAATTCAGATTTGAAAAATTTAAAATTACCATATTTATATGTACCATCAGAAGGTGGAGAACCATTGTCACCAGGTGAAGAGAAAGCTTTAAACAAGTGGTTGAAAAATGTAAAAGCCGGGGTAGCTATTACTAATACACCTATGTCTGTTGTTAAAATGACAGTTGGTGGAGGCGATAGTGAACATGGAAGTATATTTTTATCGCTTTATAGAGCTTATCAAAATTCATTACAGAAAATTAGAGGTATTAATGAACCAATTGGTTTAGGGTATTATAATTTTGCTGAGGTTAAGGTATTAAGAGAAGATGGGACATATTGTGATTCTATGGAAATTGGTAGGTTAGTTGCTAATGCTCCAACGGGTATGAAAAATTATCATAACAATCCTGAAGCCACAAATGATTATTTTATTAGTGATGCTTATGGTAAAAAGTGGGGAGATTTAGGTTGTTATGGTTACATAGATAAATGGGATAAAGTTTATATAAAAGGAAGAATAAATAAAAATGATCCAGAAATTAAAAATTTTCAAATTGCCGATGAAATATTAAAAGATACAAAGAATATTATGTCATGTGAGGTAATAACATTAGAAAATTTTACGGAAATACCAACTTATATTGCACATATTGAAACACAATATTTTAAAAAAGTAAATTTGGAAAAAACGTTAATATCTGCTGAAAAAAGATGTATTAATAGGTTTGGAGATAAGTTAAATGGAAAATTATTTTTTAGAGTCAGAAATCATGAAGAAGGTTTTCCAACTTTATTTACTGCAAAAAGGAATTTAATTGCATTAAAAGAAGAGGGATTAACAGATTCCTGCATTATTCCAAGCGAATTTTTCAAAAATAATCAGCCTAAAACAAAAGTATTAAAAAAATAAAAAAAGTTATTTAAATGAATAACTTTTTTTGATATAATTAAAACAAGGATAGGGTGTTGAATATGACATTATCAATTTTGATATTAAGTATATTTTATATGTTGGTTTTATCAATTGTTTATTTTAGAAAAAAACATATAGAAAGTGAAGAAATACATATTTTTAATAAATTAATAATAATTAATATTATTGGTTTGTTAATTGAAATTACATGTAAATTAATGTGTTTTTATTTAACAACAGCTAATTTTATAACTGAATTATTTGCAAAATTTTACTTATTATATATAATTTTATTTTCTATGTTTATGACATATTATGTCTATAATATATCACATGACAATTCATTAAAGAAAAATAATTTTATATATAAATTGATTAATCTATTTGTAATATTTATATCGATAGGTGTAATAATTCTTCCAATAAAATTTGAATCATTAACTTCTGATTATTGTACTGGATTTGCAGTAAATTTGGTGTATGCTTATTGTATCATACTGATATTTTACTGTTTAATTGAAATGTTTACTCATTTTAAAAATTTAAAAGCAAAAAAATGTTTACCATTGATTGTATTTTTTATAGGAATGTTTATTGGTGCAATTATCCAACGCTATTATCCACAAATTACAATAACAACTGTTGTTGAATCATTTGTATTATTTATAATGTATTTTACAATTGAAAATCCTGATATAAAAATGATTGAACAATTAAATTTAGCTAAAGAACAAGCTGATAAAGCTAATCTTGCTAAGACAGATTTTTTATCAAGTATGTCACATGAAATAAGAACACCATTAAATGCTATTGTAGGTTTTTCTGAATGTTTACTTCAATCTGAAAATTTGGATGAGGCGAAAGAAAATGCATCTGATATAGTAAGTGCTTCTAATACATTACTTGAAATAGTAAATGGTATTCTTGATATTTCTAAAATAGAAGCAGGAAAAATAGAAATACATAATTCAAGTTATAATTCAAAAGAATTATTTGATAGTATAGTCAAATTGATTAAAGGTAGGCTTGGAGATAAACCATTAGACTTTAGAGTATCAATTGCTGAAGATATTCCAGAAACATTATATGGTGACCATTCAAATTTAAAAAAAATTATAATAAATTTACTTACTAATGCAGTTAAATATACAGATAAAGGATATTTTAGCTTAAAAATAAATTGTGTTCAAACAAATGATGTTAGTAGATTGATTATATCTGTTGAGGATAGCGGTAGAGGTATTAAAAAAGAAGATATAAATAAGCTATTTACAAAATTTCAACGTCTTGATGAAGATAGGAATACAACAATAGAAGGTACAGGTTTAGGACTTGCTATTACAAAACAATTAATAGAGTTAATGGGTGGGAAAATAGTAGTTCAAAGTACCTTTGGAGAAGGTTCTAAATTTACTGTAGCTTTGGATCAAAGAATTGTTGATACAAAAGTAGAAGCATCTGTTCCATTAGAACAATATATCGATTTAACTGGTAAGAGAATATTAGTGGTTGATGATAATTCATTAAACTTAAAAGTAGCTAAAAAAATATTAGATGGTTATAATTTAAATATAGATACTGCTTTAAGTGGAATGGAATGCTTAGATAAAATAAAAAAGGGAGAACAATATGATTTAATCTTAATGGATGATATGATGCCAAGAATGAGTGGAAGTGAAACATTATTAAGATTAAAAAAATTAGAAAACTTCAAAACACCAGTTGTAGCTTTAACAGCTAATGCAATATCAGGAATGCAAGAAAAATATATAAATGCTGGTTTTGATAATTATTTATCAAAACCTATTGAAAAAGATAAATTACATAATATTTTAGCAACTTTAGTAAATAATCCAAATGATGTAAAAAAAGAAGAAATTAATATTAAAACAATACCAGAAGAAAATAATATTGTTTCAATTAATACTGAAATGGATAGAATATTAGTAGTTGATGATAATAAATTAAATATTAAAGTTGCTATAACGTTTTTAAAAATATATAATCCAATAATAGAATTTGTAGAAAGCGGTCAAGAATGTTTAGACAAAATACAAAATGGTGAACAATATGATTTAATCTTTATGGATGATATGATGCCAAATATGAGTGGAGTAGAAACATTCCATAATTTAGAAAAAATAGATAATTTTAATACACCAGTTGTTGTATTAACAGCTAATGCTCTTGATGGTATGAGAGAAAAATATTTACAAGAAGGATTTATTGAATATTTATCAAAACCAATAAATAAGAATGAATTATATAGAATACTTAGTTTAATATTTGAAGATTCAAAAGAGGAAACTGAAAATAAAGATGATAATATTTATAAAGAAAAGATAAATACTCAAAGTCAATTTTCTTCAGTTTATGTAACAGAAGAAGAAAAAACAAATAGTATCGAATATTTAAAAAATCATAATATTGATATAGATAATAGTTTAAAATTATTAGGTAGTATAGAAACTTATAATGAATTACTTAAAGAATTTTATGATAATTTAAATAGTAGAGTAAATAAATTAGTTGAATATAAAAATAAATCAGATATGGAAAACTATGCAATTTTAATTCATGCTATAAAAAGCGATTCAAAATATTTAGGTTTTAATGATTTAGCTAAAATTTCTTATAATCAAGAAATGGCAAGTAAACAAAATAATATATCATTTATAAATAGTACTTATAATAATTTGTATAATGAACTTAAAAACATATATTCAATTATTAAAAAATATTTAGAAATATAAACAGAATTATCTGTTTTTTTTCATATAATAAAATTGACATATGTAATATCTTATGTTAGAATAATAACCAATTTAAAAAAGGAGCTTTTTATGAATATTGCATTTGATATAGATGGTGTTTTAACCAAATTATTAGAATTTGAATTAAAATATGGTAGAAATTTTTTTAATAGAGAACCTAATAATCTAAAAGGACTTGCAATTTCTGAATTATTCGATTGTAGTAAAATTCATGAAATGTTATTTTGGATTAAATATTTTTCTAAGTATGCTATTAAGGAACCAGCCATAAAAGATGCTGCAGAAACAATTGAAAAATTAAAATGTGAAGGTGATCATATATATATAATTACAGCAAGATATCTAGCGTATAGAAAAGATATAATTGGTAAAATAATGCGTTTAATAGTAGAGAAATGGCTATATGAAAATAAAATAAAATACGATAAAATAATATATTGTAAAGATAGTAAAAAAGAAGCTATTATAAAAAATGGTATATCTATTATTATAGATGATGATGTACATAATATTAAACAATTAAGTAAAATTATAGATGTTATTTGTATGAACAATAGTTATAATGATTTTATTATTGGGGATAATATACATCATGCAAATGATTATAATGAAATATATGAAAAAATCAAAAAAATTAAGAAAAGTAACTAATAGTATTGACTTTTTTTAAATAAAATGTATAATAACTGGAGTCAAAGGGGTGTGAGGTAATGAATATTTTAAATCTAACAAATAAGTCATATGATATAAATTTTAAAATTGATAATGAAGTAAGAAAATGTTGTAGGAAATATATAAAATGTACTAATGTAGTAGATGAATATATGAATATTTCAATGTTAAAAGGGGTTATAAAGAATATTGCTGAATGGTATATGAAAAATTTTGATACCTTAAAAGAAGCATTAAATAAAGAAGAATTAGTAGATTTGGCTTTAGAAGATAAAGAACTATTAATGAAACATATTAATATATATCAATTAAAGGCTCAGTTATTAATATCTTTAACCTATGAACAAAAAGAATTATTTGTAAATAATGAATCTTTTAAAAGAAAAATGATATATTTATCAATGTTAAAGATAATTGAATTAGGTGGTAAAGATAAAGGTAGTGAATATGCATTGATATTTGCTAAAAAATATGATTTAGATTATGCTCCAGCTATGCAATATGCTTCATATAGTGGAAAAATAACTGATGAAAGATTAAAAAAATTTATAAATATATACCTACAATTAGGTGGAAGTAAAGATGTATATTGGCTACCTAATTACTTTAAAGAAAAGAATAGATATGACATGGAAGAATTAGAAGATGTAATTAGAATAAATAACGAATTAAGTAGTACACAAAAAAAATATAAAAAAATTAAAGAATAATAAAAATGCATTTAAATTGCATTTTTTTGCTTTTAAAATCATTGATATAAATAAACATATAATGTATAATTATATAAGAAAGAAGAGATATTGATGGATAACAAAAAGAATGAAGCAATTTGTAGAAGAGATGATGATTTTGCTAAATGGTATACTGATATATGTTTAAAAGCAGAATTAATGGATTATTCTAGTATAAAAGGATTTATTATCTATAAACCATATGGTTATGCAATATGGGAATTAATTCAAAAAGAATATGACAAAAAATTTAAACAAACAGGTCATAAAAATGTATATATGCCTCTTTTAATACCAGAATCTTTATTAAAAAAAGAAGCAGACCATGTAGAAGGATTTGCACCAGAATGTGCTGTTGTTACAAAAGGTGGTTTAGATGATTTAGAAGAGAATTTAATAATAAGACCAACAAGTGAAACATTATTTTGTGAATTATATTCTAAAACAGTAAAATCATATCGTGATTTACCTAAATTATATAATCAATGGTGTAGTGTTGTAAGATGGGAAAAAACAACTAGACCTTTTTTAAGAGGATCAGAGTTTTTGTGGCAAGAAGGGCATACGATACATGAAACAGAAAAAGAAGCAAGAGAAGAAACTTTAAAAATGCTAAAAATATATAGTGAAACAGCAAAAGATTTTTTAGCAATACCTATGGTTACTGGTAAAAAAACGGAAAAAGAAAAATTTGCCGGGGCTTTAGAAACATATACAATGGAAGCTTTAATGTATGATGGCAAAGTTTTACAATCAGGAACAAGTCATTATTTTGGTCAAGGATTTGCTAAAGCATTTGATATAAAATTTTTAGATAAAGATAATAAATGGAATTATGTATATCAAACTTCTTGGGGATTATCAACAAGATTGATAGGTGCTATTATAATGATTCATGGTGATGATAATGGCCTTATTTTACCACCAAAAGTTGCTCCAACTCAGGTTATAATTATTCCAATTAGACAAGAAAATGAAGAAGTATTAAAAAAAGCTAATGAATTAAAAGAAAAATTATTAAAGAAAAATATAAGAGTAGAAATAGATAATAGTGATAAAACACCAGGATGGAAATTTAGTGAAGCTGAAATGAAAGGAATTCCTTTACGTATAGAAATAGGTCCAAAAGATATAGAAAATAATAAATGTATTGTATTTAAAAGAAACGATTATACAAAACAAGAAGTATCTTTAGATAGCAATTTTGAACAAAAAATTAAACAAATATTATATGATATTCATAATGAAATGTATGAAAAAGCCTTAAAAAATTTAAACGATAATACTTTTGAAACAAAAGATTATGAAGAACTTAAAAACATTTTAAACACAAAAGGTGGTTTTGTAAAAGTACCTTGGTGTGGAGATTTAAAATGTGAAATGAAAATAAAAGAAGAAATTGGTGCAACTTCACGTTGTATACCTAATGATAATACAGAAGATAAATGTATATGTTGTGGAAAAAAATCTAAACATGATGTTTATTTTGCAAAATCTTATTAAATATTTAGATAAATTTCTAAATATTTTTTTTCGACAAAATATGCTTATTTATATTGTTATAATTTTTTTGGTGATAATATGAAATTACGAACTATTTTTCCTGTTGTATTATGTATATTAATCGGTTTTTTTATGGGGAACTTTATGTTTAGTCAGTATGGCAAAGCAGAAAATATAAGTAATGTAGGAGAAACTAATGGAGAAACTTTGAAATTTTTACAATCAGGTGTTTATTCTAGTAAAAAAGCAATGGAAGATGGTATGAAAAATTTTAACTATTATATATATAATATAAAAGATAATATGTATTATACATATATAGGTATAACTAAAGATGAAAATTTAGAGAAATTAAAAAAACATTTTAAAGAAAAAGGATATGATATATATATAGTAGATATATATGTTGATAATCAACAATTTATTGAAACATTAAATCAATATGAAAAAGTATTAAAAGAAACAACTGATTCTAAAACAATTGATGCTGTTTGTAGTCAAGTACTTAGTAAGTATGAGGAGATAGTACTTAATGATTAGAATAAAAGATTTACCTATAAATGATAGACCAATTGAAAGATTAATCATGGTAGGTGCTAGAAACTTAAGTAATGAAGAGTTATTAGCAATTGTTTTAAAAACAGGAACAAAAGATGAATCAGTAAAAGAACTTGCTAGTAAAATATTATCAAAAGCAGGTAAAATAGAAAATATAAAAAATTTAACATTTGAACAATTAATGAATATAAAAGGAATTGGACCTTCAAAAGCTGCTATCTTACTTGCAAGCATTGAAATAGGTAAAAGGTGTAATCGTAATATCGATAGTTTAAATAATTTAAAATTAGTTAATTCTGAACTTGTTTATCAATATTTTAAAAATGTTATAGGTGATGAAAAACAAGAGTATTTTTATTGCCTTTACTTGGATAATAATAAAAGAATAATTAAAAATAAATTGCTTTTTTTAGGAACATTAAATCATAGTTTAGTTCATCCAAGAGAAATATTTAAAGAAGCATATTTATGTGGTGCTGTTTCTATTATATGTGTTCATAATCACCCAACAGGTAATATAACTCCTAGTAGGCAGGATTTAGAAATAACTAAAAATTTGATAACAATAGGTAAGCTACTTGGTATTGGAATAGATGATCATATTATAATAGGTAATGATAATTACTATAGTTTTTTTGAAAATGGTAATATAATGTAGAAAAAATACAAATAATGTATTATAATTTAGGTAGGTGATTATTATGTACAAAAGGAGAAAAATAGAAAGAAGATATGTAGTTATTATAATACTAGTTGTAGCAACTCTTCTATTAGGGTTATTTTCTTATAGTATAAATGATAATCGAAAACTAAATATTATTGAAAAAAGTATTAAAGATGCAGGTTTAATTATTAATAAAACAATAAATGTACCAATTAATTTTGTTAAAGATAAAATAGATGAAGCTAAATCTAAACATAAAATATATGAAAAATATAAAAAATTATCTAAAAAATATGAAAAAGTTGAATTAATGGAAGCTAAATATCAAGAATCTTTAAAAGAAATAAAAGAATTAAAAGAAACATTGGAACTTAATAAAACATTATCAGAAAGTTCTTATTTAAATGCTTCTGTAATAAATCGTGATATAGGTGATTTTTATGATACAATGACTATTGATAAAGGTAGTAAAAATGGTGTAAAAAAAGATATGGCTGTTATAACTAATAAAGGTTTAATTGGAAGAATAATAAAAGTATCTAATTTTAACAGTGTGGTAAAATTATTAACTGATAATGATTCTAATAGTAAAATATCTGTAAAAATAAAAGTTAATGAAAACGATTATGTTTATGGATTATTAGTAGGATATAAAGAAAAAAATAAAACCTTTATTATTGAAGGTATAGCTGAAAATACAGAAATAAAAAAAGGGTATGAAGTTACAACAACAGGTCTAGGTAATACATTTCCAAGTGGTATATTAATTGGTAAAGTTAAAAAAGTTAGTACTGATAATTTTGATTTAGCTAAAACCGTAGAAGTTGAATCACTTGTTAATTTTGATAATATTACTTATGTAACTATATTAAAAAGGAATATGGAAAAATGAAAATATCTATAATAACAATAATTGTATCCTTTATTTTAGATGGAATTATTTCTAATTTTATTTCACTTGATTCGTATTTAAAACCACTTTTTACTGTTGTTAGTCTAATAATAATATATCCATTTTTACATAACAAACAAAATGAATATTTAAAGATAGCTTTTATAACAGGAATATTATATGATATTATTTATACTAATACTATATTTTTAAATGCCATTATATTTATATTATTAGCTTTTACAATTATTAAAATAAATGTATTTATAACTAATAATTTTATAAATGTAGGATTTATAAGTTTATTTATCGTAATTATATATAAAATAGTTAATTTTTTTATTCTTGTAATAATTGGATATTTAAATTTGAATTTTAATGTATTGTTAAATTCCATAATTAAATCATTACTATTAAATATTTTATATACAGTAGTTGCATATTTTATAACAGATAAAATAGCTAGAAAAAATAATATTTATAAAATAGATTAAATGTTATTTTTTTTTATTTTAAACATATAATTTACTGGGTGATTATATGGATAATGAATTACTAAGAATAAAAGAAGAAATAAAAAATAAAAAAAATAGTAAAAAAATAATTAAAAATAAAAAAGTAAATAATAAATTATTAAATTATTTTAGTAAGTTTTTAATAACAATTATTTTAACTTTAACAACCCTTATTATGTTAAAAAATAATACAAAATTTAAGACTTTTTTTTATAAAAATGTTTATGAAACTAATTTTTCATTCGCAACTATTAACAAGTGGTATAAAAACTTATTTGGTTCACCAATACCATTTTCTGATATTATTGAAAATAAAGAGACAAATGCTGTATTCAATGAAAAACTTTCATATAATGATAAAACTAAATATAAAGATGGTGTTAAATTAACTGTTTCGAAAGATTATTTAACACCTGTTATTGAAAGTGGGATAGTTGTCTTTATTGGTGAAAAAGAAGGGTATGGTAATACAGTTATTGTTCAACAGATAAATGGGATAGATGTATGGTATGGTAATTTAAATGTAACTAGTGTTAAATTATATGATTATGTTGAAAAAGGTAGTTTACTTGGTGAAGTAAATGATAAAACATTATATTTGATTTATAAAAAAGATGGAAAAGTATTAAATTATGAAAAATATATTTAAAATTCATCCTTTATATTATTTGACAGCTTTATTATGTATTTTAACTGGTCTTTTTAAAGATTTTACATATATATCTATTATTATAATTTTTCATGAAATAGGTCATATTATGGGAGCTTTTTATTATAAATGGAAAATAGATAAAGTTATTTTATTACCATTTGGTGGAATTACTATTTTTAATGAATGTATAAATAAAAGTTTAAAAGAAGAATTTATCATTTTAATATTAGGTCCTCTTTTTCAAATTATATTTTATTTAATTATAAACATCTTTTTTGTTAAGGATATTTTATTTACTAATTATCATTATTTTTTACTTTTTTTCAATTTATTACCAATTATTCCTTTAGATGGTTCTAAATTAATTAATATTGTATTAAATAAAATATTTTCCTTTACCAAAAGTCATTTATTAACAATATATATATCTATAATTACAATATTATTTATAATTTCTTATGGTTTTTTAAATAGTAGTTTAATTTGTTTATTAATCGTTTTCTTTTTAATTATTAAAGTAATAGATGAATATATAAAACATGACTATTTATTTAATCGTTTTTTATTAGAACGTTATAGTTATGAATTTGATTTTAAAAAAATAAAAAATATAAAAGGATTAAATTTAAAAAAAATGAAAAAAGATAATCGTCATATTTTTTATTTAAATCGTTTTTATACAGAAAAGGAAATATTACAAAAAAGATTTAAAAATAGCCCTTAAAATATTTGACTTTTTAATAGTTTTATGATAAAATTCTATATTGTGTAGAGCCTCACTCTACAACCACTCAAAAAAGGTTATAAAAACTTATAGTTACCTTAATGGTGAGTCTTAGAAAATTAAGGAGGTAAAATATGAAAGCTATTATTGAAACAGGTGGAAAACAATACGGTGTAGATGAAGGAACAATTCTTTATATTGAAAAACTTGATGTTGAAGCTGGAGATAAAGTTAAATTTGATCGTGTTCTTATGGCTAACGGAGTAGCAGGAAGACCATACATTGATGGAGCTTCAGTAGAAGGTAAAGTTTTAAAAAATGGTAAGAATAAAAAAGTAATTGTATATAAATACAATGCTAAAAAGAAATACCGTAAAAAACAAGGACATCGTCAACCTTACACAAAAGTAGAAATTACTTCAATTAAAGCATAATGATAAAAATTACTGTAAAAGATGATACTATTACAATAAAAGGACATGCTGAATTTAATGATTATGGTAAAGATATAGTGTGTGCTAGTGTAAGTAGTATTGCTATAACTTCTATAAACGCAATAATAAGAATTGATAAAGATGCAATTGATTATTCTCAAGATGAAGGATTTATTGAAGTAAAGATAAAGAGACATTCAGAAGTTATTGATGTCTTGTTAGAAAATATGATATCTTTGTTTAAAGAATTAGAAAGTCAATATAAAAATAATGTAAAAATATATGAATAAGGAGGTAATCTCGTGAAATTATTAGTTTTAGATATACAATTATTCGCTCATAAAAAAGGGCAAGGGTCAACTAAAAACGGTCGTGATTCAGAATCTAAAAGATTAGGTGCTAAAGCAGCTGATGGTGAATTCATTACTGGTGGTTCAATTATTTATCGTCAACGTGGTACTAAAATTTATCCAGGTGTAAATGTTGGAATAGGTAGTGATGACACATTATATGCTAAAGTAGATGGAATTGTAAAATTTGAAAGACGCGGAAAAGATAGAAAACAAGCTAGTGTTTATCCAGAAATTTAATGAAATTAGGTTATTCCTAATTTTTTAATTTTTTCAATAAATTTTGATATTATATAGTTATATTATCATTAATTTTTTTAATATAATTGACAAAAAATATAAAAAATAATATACTAATTTTAGAAAGCTATGAATTAGATTAGTAAATATTAAATAAAATTTATAGAGAGTAACTGTGTGGTGGAAAGTTATAGTTTTATAATATTGAATGGACTAATGAGTGAGTTGGGGAAAAATAAGTATCCAACTACGGTATTTAACCGTTAAATTAAAACTATATGATAGTATAGGTGGCAAATATTCTTATCCTAATGGATAAGATTTTTTTAGGAGGAAAATATGAAAAGAATACTTACAGGTTTAAAACCAAGTGGTGAATTAACATTAGGTAGTTTAATTGGAGGAATAAGTGGAAGTATAAAATATCAAGATCAATATGAATCATTTATTTTTGTTCCTGATTTACATGCAATAACAGTAAGTCAAGATCCCAAATTATTAAAAGAAAGAATAAGAAAAAATATAGCTTTATATATAGCAAGTGGATTAGATCCTAAAAAGAATATTTTTTATATTCAATCAGAAAATTTATATCATGCTAATTTATCATGGGTTTTGGAATGTACAACATATATGGGTGAAGCATCAAGAATGACACAATATAAAGATAAAAGTAAAAATGGTGAAAATGTTACAGTAGGTCTTTTTACTTACCCAATTTTAATGGCAGCAGATATTCTTTTATATGATGCTGATTTAGTACCAACAGGAATAGACCAAAAACAACATGTTGAATTGGCACGCAATATAGCTATTCGTTTTAATAATAAATATGGTGAAACCTTTAAAGTACCAGAACCAATGATACCTGAGATAGGAGCTAAAATAAAAGATTTAGTCAATCCTACTAAAAAAATGAGTAAATCAGATGATAACTATAAAGGTGTAATTTTATTACTTGATAAAGAAGAAGATATTAGAAAAAAAATAATGGGTGCTGTAACGGATAGTGAAAATAAGGTATACTATGATGAAGAAAATAAACCAGGTATATCAAATTTACTTACCATTTATGCAACATTAAAAAATATAACAATTAAAGAAACTGAAGAATATTTTAAGGATAGTAATTATGGTAATTTAA
>CANRLQ010000019.1 GCA_947631525.1 uncultured Bacilli bacterium
AAGCAACCTTACTTGTTTTTTATTATACTACATATTTTTCTAAATGAAAAGAGTATTGATCTTTGTCAACACTCTGATAAAATTAGAAAAATAAAATTTTTTCTAATTTTTTATTTATTAAGTTTAAAATATAATTAATTAGTATATAAATTATACTATTGTAAAAACTATTAATGTTAGTAATTAAATTATGTAAAAAAACGACAAATTCTTTTAAAAGTATTGACTATAATTATTTTTATATGGTAATATAATTATGTAATAAAATAGAGGAGGAATAAAATGAAATCAAACAAAAAAGGGTTCACATTAATCGAATTATTAGCCGTTATCGTTATTTTAGCAATCATCGCTTTAATAGCTACACCAATTATATTAAATGTAATTGAAGAAGCTAAGAAAAATGCTTCAAAATCAAGTGCTTATGGATATATTGAAGCAGCTGAAAAATATATTGCTTTACAAGGAGCATTTGATGCAACTGGAAGCAACGAAACTGGATATACTAAAGTAGTACCAAATGGAGTAAAGTGTACTTTAGCTAGTGGTAATTGGTCTGGAAATGAAGAAGCAGCAGATGGTACTAGTACTTGTAAAGAATTCTATGAAGCAGTAAGTGCAACTGCTAAAGGTGAAAAACCAGTTGCAGCAGAGTTAACATATAGTAATGGTGTTCTTACAGGAACAATTACTATGAAAAGCCATAGTACTAAATGGTCTTATGATGGAACTCAATTATCAGTTGCTAGTTAATAAAATTCGATTAACCTTTAAAACTAGTTGAAAGCAACTAGTTTTTTTAGTATAATAAAAAAAGATTAATACTAAAGGAGTTATTATGAAAAGTATATTAAAAAAATATAAAAATTGTAAAAATATTAGAGAAATATTAGATAAAATAGATATTAAAAATTTTTATAAGTTATCTTTTATCTTATTATTAATATGGATATTAACGCCTATATTAGTAATGTGTTTAAATCCTTTAGTAGGTAAAAAAATATCTTATTTTATTATATTTAATATTTTAATTGTTCTTGGTAATTTAGGATTATTTATAGGCTTAATATATTACTTAAAAAATTATTATAAAAAAAATAATAAATTTTTAAGTAATAATATACCACTTTTAATTGCTTTACTACTATTTATATGGTGTTTGATTACTTGCTTTTTTTCTATTAATAAAACTATTTCTTTTACAGGATCTTTATATAGAAGAGAAGGATTAAATACATATCTAGCATATTTAGGTATCTTTCTTTTAGGAATTTTATTAAGAGATGAAAAATACCAAAAAAAATTATTTAATTTTTTTATCATAGTTGAAGTAGTATTATCAATAATATCTATTATAAACAATAATATTACATATATGTTATTACAAAACCAAGAAGCATATGATGGAATATTTGAACAATTTAATCATTATGGATATTATTTGATGTTTGGTATATTATTATCATTATTTATGTTATTAAATACTAAAACTAATAAAAAATATGTTTATTTAATTACATATGCTTTATTTTTTTATACCCTTTTAATTAATGATACATTTGGATGTATATTATCTATTTTAATTACTTTATTATTAACATTTGTAGCAATTTTATTGTTTCATAAAAAACAAAAAAAACAACTTATTATTATTTTTATAACAACTTTATTAATATCGTTTTCAACAGTTATCAGTAATGATAATATACTAATTAAAAATTTTAAATCTTTAAATAAAGATTTAGAAATTGTTGAAAAAGCAATTAGGAAAAAAAATACCAACGAAATAAATAGTATTGGAACCACAAGAGGATTACTTTGGAAATATGGAATAAAATATATAACAAAAAAACCTATTACAGGTTATGGAATAGAAACATTAGATATTTTATATATTGGTAATCAAATACATCAAGATAGACCTCACAATATCCTAATTCAGATGGGTGTTTTTACAGGTATTCCTGGAATTTTACTTTACTCTATATTTATTTTAAGTATTCTTCATAGAAGTATAAAAAAAATAAATAAATTTAATATTTTAAATTTAGGAATATTTATGATTTGTCTTTGTTATTTAATGTCATCAATGTTTGGCAATTCTATGTATTATACATCTCCATACTTTTGTATTTTCCTTGGTATGCTTTTTAGTTCAACACTAAATATAAAAAGACAAGTTTAACTTGTTTTTTTCTTTATTATTTAAAAAAAATATGATAAACTAATATTAAGTATGGGAGGTGTAGACATGTTAAAAGAAAAAATATTACCTGCAGATACATATGTTGTCATAAATAAAACAGTTTTAAATGACCAAGATAGAAAAATTTTAACAATGTTATACCAACCAATAATAGGTACTGATGCGATTAGCTTATACTTATCACTTTGGGCATATTTAGATAAATTAGAAGTTATGTCAACAGAGTGTACTCATCATCAATTAATGACTAATATGCGACTTAAATTAGAAAGTATAATTGAAGCAAGAGAAAAATTAGAAGCAATTGGTTTACTTAGAACATATATAAAAAAAGGAAATATAAATAATTTAATTTATGAATTATATTCTCCTTTAAGTGCATATGAATTTTTAAATAATCCTATATTAAATATATCATTATACAATAATGTAGGTAAATTAGAATATGAAAAAATAAAAGAATATTTTAAGATTCCAAAATTCAATTTAAAAGAATATGAAGATATATCTTGTAGTTTTAGTGATGTATTTGAATCAACGAATATTAATTCTTTTGAACATTTAGTAGAGGATATAAAAAGAGTAAATATAAATAAATTGTCATTTGTTTCTAAACTAGATTTAGATAATACTTTATCATTAATTCCAGAGGAACTATTTAATATTAGAAGTCTAACTAAAGAGACAAAGGATTTAATATATAAGTTGTCATTTATATATAATCTTGATGATGATAGAATGAGTGAATTAATAAGAAATTCTTTAACAGAAAAAAGAACAATTGATAAAAATTTATTAAAAACAAATTGTCGTAATTATTATCAATTTGAAAATAGTGGTAAATTACCTAGTATAATATATAGAAATCAACCAGAATATTTAAGAAAACCAATTGGTGATACTTCTAAGAAAGCTAAAATGATATATCAATTTGAGACAACTAGTCCATATGATTTTTTATTGAGTAAACATAGTGGAAATAGACCAACTAAAAACGAATGTTCAATATTAGAATATTTATTAATAGATATGAATTTAAAACCAGGTGTGGTTAATGTTCTATTAGATTATGTCTTAAAAACAAATGATAATAAATTAGTAAAAAAATTTATTGAATTATTAGCTGAACAATGGTCTAGAAGTAAAATAGAAACCGTTGAAGATGCGATGGAATTTGCCGAAAAAGAATACAAAAAAAATAAAAAGAAATCAACAAAAACATTAAAAGTAGTAGAAAAACCTAAATGGTTTAATGAAAAAATTGATGATGTAAAAGCAACAGATGAAGAAATAGAAGAAATGAATAATTTATTAAGTAAGTTTAAGTAGGTGAAGTATGAAAACATTACAAAAATGTATTAAATTAGATAAAGAAAACTTTAATTTAACAGCTGAATTTAATAATGCCTTAAAAGATGAAAAGTTTAAAATATTAGTCGATAAATTAAAAACGCCGTATGACAAATTAATTAAATATACAACTATTTTACAAGATTGTAGTGAAGAATATAATAATTGTTTAAATTGTAAAAATATAATGGAATGTAAAAACAAAATTAGAGGTTATGCTTATCTTCCAGAAATCGAAGATAAAAAAATAAAATTTGGATATAAAATGTGTAGTAAACAAAAAAAGATTGAAAAACAAAATAAATATTTAGAAAATGTATATTGTTATAATATTCCAAAAGCTATTAAAGAAGCTAAAATGAAAGATATAATTACACAAGATAAAAATAGAGTTCAAATTATAAAATGGTTAAATTCCTTTATAAAAAATTATACGGAAAATAAAGAAACAAAAGGTTTATATTTATATGGTAGTTTTGGAAGTGGGAAGACTTATCTAATTTCTGCATTATTTAATGAATTAGCTAAACAACAAATAAAAAGTGCTATTATCTTTTGGCCAGAATACCTAGTTGAATTAAAATCTTCATTTAATCATGATGACTATCAAGATAAAATAAATAAATTAAAAAAAGTTCCACTTTTGTTATTAGATGATATAGGAGCTGAAACGACAACTTCTTGGTCAAGAGATGAAGTATTATGTCCAATAGTTCAATATCGAATGCAAGAAAAATTACCAACATTTTTTACATCAAATCTTGATATTGAATCATTAGAACAAAATTTATCTATAACTAAACAAGGTGTAGATGAAATAAAAGCACGCCGTATAATTGAAAGAATTAATCAACTAACTGATAAAATGGAACTTGTAAGCAAAAATTATAGAAAATAAATAATTTTAGGGGGAAAATATGTTTAATTTACAAAAAGAATTAAAAAAATTGGATGATATAAAAAATAATGAAGAAAAAAACATCTTCGTTGTTAATTTATTAAATAGTCTTGATTATAAAAAAAGAATTACAATTATTAATAATATATATAATATTGAACAAAGTAAATATAATCGATTAAATAAAATAAAAGAATTTTATGAAGAAAAAGGAAAAATTAAAAAATTAATGGAAATAAAATTAAAATTAGATGATCAAAAAAATTTTTGTATGAATTTAAAAAATCTAAAAAAAATTGTAAAGAAAGACTATTTTATTTATATAGAATTAAAAGAGGATTATATTAATTCAATTGATAATTTAATGGAGGAAAATACAATTGAACTTATCAATAAATTAAATGATTTAAAAAGCTCTTCTAGTAGACTAGAAATTTTAAATCAATTAAAAGAAATATATGAAAATGCAATCAATAAATTACAAACAAATAGATTTTATGGAAAAAAACAAAAAATTAAGTTAATCAAAATGTTAAAAAAATACATCGATAATATTATAAAAAATAGAATTTATATGAAAGAATCTATATTACTTCGTGTAGTTAAAAATAAGGAAGAAGTAGAAAAGAAAGAAAAAAATATAAAAGAAGAAAATGATACTATAAATTTACCTTTAACTAAAGAACAAATAGAAAATATAGATCAATTTATTAATCAAAATACATATTCATTAATTGTTAAATTAGATAGTTTAGATTCTTCATCAAGTAAGTTAGAATTATTAAATAAAATTAAAGAAATATATGAAAAATCTTTGTCTAATTTAAAAGGAATGGATACTGAAAATATATATGGTCAAATAAGATTAATCAAAATAATGAGAAATTATATAAATAATTTAATAAAAATAGAACATAAAATTCAAAATAAAAATAAGAAAAAAATAATAATAGAAGAAATAGATAAACCATTAACAAATAATCAAAAAACAATTGTTAATGCAATGAAAAATAATAGTGATATAAGTTGTTATAAAACTAATGATATTTTAATAGCTTATAAAGAATTTATAACTTTGTTTGCTAAAACATACCCTAAAGAAGTATTAATATATGCTAAATATATATCTAATAAACTAGTATCTGATGTAGTTGATTATGACAATATAATTAAATCAATTAGTTTAATTAGAGATACAATAAAAAACAGGTTATTAAGTTTAGATAAAAATAATGAAGAAAATTTAGAAGAAAGAAAAATATTAAAAGAAATAAGAATAGTTTTTGATTTTATAAGTAAAAATTATCGTGAAGATTTATCCAAAACAAAGCATGATTATTGCTATGATGTGATTAATTATTTTTTACAGGATGAAAGTGGTTATCCATATATAAAACGAATAATAAATGATTTACCAAATATTGTTAATACAAAAAATAATGATGAACATATATTAATTATACTTTTAAGTGAATTTATTTATAATCATAAAAAAATGTTAGATGATAAGACAAGCTCTTATATAAATCCAGATTATTTAAAACAGGTTTATATATTATTTAGTAATTCAATTTATTTAAAATTATCAAAAAAAGAAAAAGATGAAATAGATACTATATTAAATAACTACATTAATTATTTATTAGAAAATGTTAATAAAGTAGAAAGACAAAAAGAAATAAAAAAAGAATTATATTCTCTTAAAACAAATAATTATTTTATAAATAAAAAACCAAAATTAAAAAATGTTGATAAATCACAATTTATGTGGCAAGCAAATCATATTGTTAATAATAGAAATAATTCAATTAATCGTAATTATAGAGTTAATATATTAGAACCTACTATCTGTTTTAATAACAATACTGCTTATTCTATACAAGAAATAGAAGATAAAAAAATAATTAAAATTCATTCATTAGATGTTGAATGTATGATACCTGAATCAACATCTATTGATAGTCAGGTTTATAATGATATGATACTTAATAATGATATTCATTATCAAATTTCAAGACATTTAATTTTTGATTATGAAAATCTTAATCCAACTATAACTTATGAATTAACTTTTGATAAATTTAATAATGTCGTTGATTTTAAAATATATAAAAGCAATATTAAAAATATAAAAAAATGTAATGATGTAGATTTATTTTATATGAGTAATGAAACATTAAAGAAATTAGCTACATTATCAAAAAAAATATTATTAGTTAAAAACATTTCCTTTAAATATGTAGATATTAATCAAATAGAAAAAGTTATGACATTAATACTAAATGAACAATTTATTGAATATATAAACAAAAATAATATACCATTTATTTATGGTGGAATAGAATATATTAATGATTATATTAATAATATGAATAATTTAAGTGCTATTTTTTCAAGATTAGAGAAAAATGAATTTCAAGTTATATATCAATTAATCAATAACAATGTAGGTGAATATGGATATTCGAAAGAAATGTTTGAAGTAGAAAATGATTATGATTTAAATTTAATAAATAAAATTAATTATTTATCTATTTTTAATCAAAGATTAATAGATGATATTATTATAAATAATGAATTAATTAAATCAAAAGAAGATTACATGAAAAAAATAGAAGAATTAGAGCATAATTTAAATTTAAGCATAAATCATATAAGACCACAAGATATGGTATATAAAAATAATCGAAAAAGAAATAAATTAAAAGAATATAATTTATAATATTGACAAACATGATATAAGTAGTAAAATATAAATATAAAGATTTTGATTAGGACATGTTTATTAAATGATTGTTTAAAGAGAGTTAGTGGTGGTGTGAACTAACAACTAGTTTAATAAATACTACCTATGAATTGAACTCGAAAGAGCTTCCGGTTAATTCCGTTATTTAATTAAGTAAAAAGGTAGGATGGTACCGCGTATATACGCTCCTTGTTTTAAGGAGTTTTTTTATGGAGGTTGTGTTGTATGGATAAGGAAAATAAAGAAGATAATTTTTTAGAATTATTAGAGCAATATTTAGATGAGGAAGAAATTGAATTAAAAAAAGCTAGTGATAGAGAAGAATTACAAAAGCATGAATTGAGAAATTGTAAAGAATCGATTTTTACAAGAGAAGATGCTATAACAATAGGAAAATATGTTAATGATTATTTAGGAATACCTGGTGATTGTTCTAATTTATTACACTGCGGTCTTAAAGATTTACAGTGCAATTATGTTATGGGTGTGGATAATAATTTTGCTAATAAAAATCCAGAATTGGTTCAACAAGGATATTTATTATTAGTGATAGATTCCCATAATAATCGTGGTACATATGTAAATCCATTTTATTTACAAAAAATAATTAATAAAGATGAAAAAGAAAAAGAATTAAAATTGTTTTCTAAAATGATTTTAAAAGACCTAAAAAAATTAAAAGAATATTATAGAAAATATATGAATTTGAGAGAAGAAATAGAAATGAATGATAGATTTTATCAAGTATTAAAAGAGGCTAATAAAATTAAACAATTAGAAAAAATTTGTAATAAATAAAGGAGGATATTATGATAAATATAAAGAAAGATGAAAAATTAAGTGTTTTAAATCATAGTTGTGCTCATTTAATGGCACAGGCTATCAAACACTTATATCCAAATGCTAAATTTTGGGTTGGTCCAGTTATAGCAGAAGGATTTTATTATGATGTTGATTTAGGTGATGAAGTAATAAAAGAAGAAGATTTATCTAAAATAGAAAAAGAAATGAAAAAAATAAGTAAAGATGGGAAAAGAATCTATAGAGAAGAAATAAGTAAAAAGGAAGCTTTAGAAAGATTTAAAGATGACCCTTATAAAATTGATTTAATAAGTAGAATGGATGAAAATAATACTGTTATTTCATGTTATACACAAGGCGATTTTACTGATCTTTGTCGTGGGCCACATGTTGATACAGTAAAATTATTAAAACATTTTAAATTATTAAAAGTTAGTGGTGCATATTTTAAAGGAGATTCAAAAAATAAAATGCTTCAAAGAATATATGGAATATGCTTTGAAAATGAAGAAGATTTAAATAATCATTTAGAATTATTGGAAGAAGCTAAAAAAAGAGATCATAGAAAATTAGGTAAGGAATTAGAATTATTTATGTCAGATGATTTAGTTGGAAAAGGCTTACCTATGTTATTACCAAATGGATATATTGTATTTACAGAATTAGAAAATTATATAAAAGAAAAAGAAAGAAAATTAGGTTATCAACATGTTATGACTCCATGTGTTGGCAATGTTGAGTTATATAAAATTTCAGGTCATTTTGACCATTATAAAGAAGATATGTTTCCTATAATGGAATTTGATGGTGAATCATTCGTTTTAAGACCAATGAACTGTCCTCACCATATGATGATTTACTCTAGTAAATTACATTCATATAAAGATTTACCTATAAGGATTGGAGAAATTGCACATGACTTTAGATATGAAGCAAGTGGAGCAATAAAAGGAATTGAAAGAGCAAGACATTTTTGTCAAAATGATGCTCATTTATTTGTAACACCAGAACAAATAAAATCTGAATTTAAATCAGTCGTTGATTTAATATTTGATGTTTATAAAGATTTTAATATAACTAATTATAGATGTGTTTTATCTTTACGTGATAAAGAAAATAAAGAAAAATATTATCAAGATGATGATATGTGGAATAAAGCTGAAAATGAATTAAGAGAAGTATTAACAGAACTAGGAATTGAATATACAGAAGAAATTGGAGAAGCTGCATTTTATGGACCAAAATTAGATATTAATGTTTATCCTGCTATTGGGAATGAATACACTTTATCTACTTGTCAATTAGATTTTTGTTTACCTAGTAAATTTAATTTAAAATATGTAGATAAAGATGGTATTAAAAAAACACCTGTTGTTTTACATAGAGCAATATTAGGTTCTTTAGATAGATTTATGGCATACATTATTGAAGAAACAAAAGGAGTTTTTCCTCTTTGGTTAAGTCCAGTACAAATAAACCTTATTCCTGTTAACAATGAATATCATTTGGAATATACTGAAAAAATAGAAAATATTCTAAAAGAGAATAATTTTAGAGTTGAATTAGATAATAGAGATGAAAAATTAAGTTATAAGATGCGTGAAAGTCAAACTAAGAAAATACCTTACACTTTAATTATTGGTGATAATGAAAAATATAATAATTTAATTTCTTATCGTAAATTTGGTTCTAAAGAAACATCTACAATAAGTTTAGAAGAATTTATTAATAAGTTAAATTTAGAAATAAAAAATAAAAAATAATATGAATAAAAAATTTTTAATTGTTCATAATATTAATAACCTAGGTAATATATTCCCTAGGTTTTTTATTAAATAAAATATTGATTTATATGGTATAATTAATATGGGTGATATTTATGCCAGAACTACCAGAAGTTGAAACAGTTAAAAATAAATTAAAAAAAGAATTATTAAATAGAACTATTGTATCTGTAGATATTAAATATCCAAATATTATTGAATATCCAAATGTATCAGAATTTAAGAAAAATATTTGTAATCAAAAGATATTGGACATTGAAAGAAGAGGTAAATGGCTTTTATTTAAACTAAATGATTATTATTTGTTAAGTCATCTTAGAATGGAAGGTAAATATATATTTAGAAAAAAAGGGGATATAATCGATAAACATGAGCATGTTATTTTCTTATTAGATAATGAAGAAGAATTAAGATACAAGGACACACGCAAATTTGGAAGAATGCATTTAATAAAAAAAGATGAATTATATAATCGTAAACCATTAAATGAACTTGGATTAGAACCATGGAGTGAAAAATTAGATATTACATATTTAAAAGATAAGTATAAAAATAAAAAATTACCAATTAAAACAGTAATTTTAGACCAGAGTATAATAGTAGGTATTGGAAATATATATGCTGATGAAATATTGTTTTTGAGTAAAATAAATCCTCTTACAAAAGCAAATGAATTAAAAAATAATCAATTGGAAGAAATAATTAAAAATACGCAAATAATACTTGATAAAGCTATAAAGTTTGGGGGTACTACTATTAGAAGTTATGAATCAAGCGAAGGAGTTCATGGTAACTTCCAAGATGAGTTATTGGTTCATAATAAAAAAACATGTCCTAATTGTCATAAAGAATTAGAGAAAATTAAAGTAGGTGGAAGAGGTACATACTATTGTTTAAATTGTCAAAAGTAGTGTAAAGTTGTGTCAAGTATATATAAAAATAAAAAAATACTATTTACAGTATTTTTTTTATTTGTTATATTAAAATTGTAAAAGCATACAGCATATAATGATAGTGTGCTTTTACTAGCCAACACAGTTCATAAAGGAATAAAAAAGGAAACTGTCCCCCTGAAGAACAGTTTCATAAAAGAATAAAAAGGGGTTGGCTAGTGTGATACTAGCGCCAATTCGTTTTCCGAATTGGTGATTACTATAATAATCGAAAATGCTTCATAAGTCAAGCATTTTTTTTATATTTTTGAAACTTTTTTTAGAAAATAGTTGACACACAAACAAATGTTTTGTTACAATGAATTAAAGTTGGTGGAATATGGAATTAGAAAATATAAAAGGACTAGGTCCTAAAACTATAACTTTATTAAATAAATTAGGAATAAATAATACAAAAAAATTAATTGAATTTTATCCTTTTAGATATGAAATTATTGAGAGAAGTGATATCAATAATTTAAACGACAATGATAAAATTATTATAGATGGAATTGTTGAAAATATACCTAGTATATTTTATTTTGGTTCTCGAAAAGATAGAATGACTTTTAAATTAAATACAGGAGAAAATATATTTAGAATTAGCATTTTTAATCGTGGTTTTTTAAAGCCAAGATTAAAGGTAGGAACTAGTATAACTGTTATAGGTAAACTAGATAAAAGACATAATACTATTGTTGTAAGTGATATAAATTTTGGATTAATAAAAGAAACAAAAATTGAACCAATATATCATACTACTTATGGTATAAATATAAAAAATATAAGAAAATATATAAGTGAAGTTTTAAAAGATTTTGATACAATAGATTATATTCCATTATATTTAAAAGAAAAATATAAATTTATTGAAAAAAAACAAGCTATTAAAATTATTCACAATCCTAGTGATTTATCTTCATTAAAAAAGGCTTTAAATAGAATGAAATATGAAGAGTTATTTTTATTTATGTGTCGAATGAATTATTTAAAAAACAATAAAGAAAATAAAATTGGTTTAGAAAGAAAAATAGATAGAAAAGCTGTTGATGATTTGATTAATAATATTCCTTTTAAATTAACTGATGATCAATTAAAAAGTGTTGATGATATATACAAAGATTTAAATAGTAAATATAGAATGAATAGGTTAGTTCAAGGTGATACTGGTAGTGGAAAAACAATAGTTGCTATAATAAGTATGTTTATGAATTACTTAAGTGGTTATCAAAGTGCATTAATGGCACCAACTGAAATATTAGCAAACCAACATTTTATGAACATAAAACAATTATTAAAAAATTATGATATTAAGATAGAACTACTTACAGGAAAAACAAAGAAAAAAGACAAAAATAAAATATATGAAAAATTACAAAATGGCGAGGTAGATATTATAATAGGTACTCATGCTTTATTTACTGATGATATTAAATATAGTAATTTGGGTTTGGTTATTACAGATGAACAACACAGATTTGGTGTAAATCAAAGAAGTAATTTAAAAAATAAAGGTATAACTCCAGATGTTTTATATATGAGTGCTACTCCAATTCCAAGAACATATGCTCTTACATTATACGGTGATATGGATATATCTAACATAAAAACTTTACCAAATGGAAAGAAAGAAATAATTACATCTTTAAAATATGAAAAAGAAATGAAAGATGTATTAACAAGTATGTATAATGAATTAAGATTAAATCACCAGATATATGTTATAGCACCATTAATAGAGGAAAGTGAAAAAATAGATTTACAAAATGTATATGAGTTAGAAGAAAAAATGAATAAAGCATTTGGTAAATTATATAATGTTGGTATATTACATGGTAAAATGACTAATGAAGAAAAAGAAGAAGTAATGAAGAAATTTCAAAATAATGAAATTCAAATATTAATTAGTACAACAGTAATAGAAGTTGGAATAGATGTTAAAAATGCGACTATGATAGTCATATTTGATGCTTTTAGATTTGGATTATCTGCACTTCATCAATTAAGGGGAAGGGTAGGTAGAAGTGATCTACAATCCTATTGCATATTAATTAGCAATAGAGAAACCGAAAGATTAAGTATATTATGTAAGACAAATGATGGTTTTAAAATAAGCGAAGAAGATTTTAAATTACGCGGTAGTGGTGATTTATTTGGAATAAAACAAAGCGGAGATATGTCTTTTAATATTGCTGATTTAAAAAAAGATTACAATATTCTACTTAAGGCTAAGGATGATAGTTTAGAATTTTTAAATAAAAATGCGAATAATTGTGATAGTCATATTCTAGATATTATAATTAATAGTTCAAACTTAGATTAAATTAAAAAAAAATATTGACTTTTTTTAATAAACAATTTATACTTATAATAGCGTGATAGTATTCACGCCGATGCTCTTACGGTATAAAATGTGAGAGTAAACCAAAACCCCCTGAAGTTCCCTCGAGAGAGGGAACGCTTTTTGTTTTATAAGGGTTTCTGAGGTTTTTAATTTTT
>CANRLQ010000020.1 GCA_947631525.1 uncultured Bacilli bacterium
AATACTTGTACTCAAAATTAGGAGATGATCTTGGAGTTCTTTATATTGACGCGAGTGAAAAAAATAGAGTTATGAGTGCCCAAACAGCTTACATAGTGACTAATCTATTACAATCATCTGCTAGAGAAGGTTTAGGAGCATACTCAAATATTAATGGTACTACATATGGTGCAAAAACTGGTACTTCAAACTTTAGTAGTGCTGATAAAAGTAAAATGAAATTACCTAATTCAGCCATTAATGATTATTGGGTAAATGGTATATCACCTGATTATGCAATATCTGTATGGTATGGATATGAAAAACCTAGTAAAAAACATTATAATAAATTTGGAACATCTTATCATACAAAGTTGTTCCAAAAAGTAGCAAAAGGAATATTTAAAAAAGGAAGTAGTTGGAAAAATCCTGGTGGTGTTTCAAGAATTGCTGTTGAAACTGAAACATATCCAGCTAAACTACCTAGTGCATTTACACCTAAAAACAAAATTGTTACAGAATTATTTAAATCTGGTACAGAACCTACTGAAGTATCAGATAGATACAATAAACTTGAAAACGTAACAAATTTAAGTGGTACTGTTACGGGAAATCAATTAACATTATCTTGGACTCCAATTAAAACACCTAGTGGTATTAATGATGATAATTTAAAAAATTTAGCTAAATCATTATATGAAACTAGTTCATTCCAATCAAGATTTATTTCATCTAAGAAAAGTGAGTTGGGTAAAGTCGTATATAAAGTATATTCTAAAGATAGTAGTGGAACTTTAAATTTAGTTGGGACAACCGAAGAATCATCTATTCAACTTATTGTTGATCAAAGTTCTCCAGAAAATTATGTAGTAAAAACTTCATATTCTAAATTTACTGCTAATATGAGTGATGGTGTTGAAGTAAATGTTTCAATGTCTAGCGCTTCAGCTGCTATTAATATTCAATTAATTGGTGAAGCAAATATTGAAGCAAGTGTTGGTAATTATGTTGAACAAGGGGTTACAATAACAAAAAATGGTGAACCTGTTACTGATCCACCTCTAATAACATATACTATAGTGTCAACCAATACACCTGTTACTTTAGATATTATGAAAACCACACCAGGTACTTATGTAGCAGAATATACTTATGAAAATGCTAGTGTTAAAAGAAATATAACTATAAAATAAAAAACTTCATTTTGAAGTTTTTTTGTATTTACAAATATCTATTAATTTACATGAAGCACATAAAGGATTTTTTGCTTTACAGTAATATCTTCCAAATAATACTAAGCGATGATGCATATCAGGTATTCTATCGTTTGGTATTTTTTTCATTAACTTATTTTCTATTTTAAGAACATCATCATTTTCTTTAGCTATTCCTAGCCTCTTACTAACACGGGCTACATGGGTATCAACAGCCATGAATGGTTCTTTATATAATTCACTCAATACAACATTAGTAGTCTTTCTTCCTACCCCAGGCAATGACTCTAAATATTGTCTATCATTAGGTACTTTACCATTATAATTTTTTATTAAAGATTCAGCAATTAATTTTATATTTTTAGATTTTTTATTAAAAGTTCCAAGAGGCTTAACAATTTCTATAATATCTTCATCTTTTGAATTGACCAAATCTTCTAAATTATATTTTTCAAACAATATTTTTGTTACCTCATTTACTCTTTTATCAGTTGTTTGAGCACTTAACATTACAGCAATTAACAATTCATAATCTTTATTATAATTTAATTCACATTTAGGATTAGGTATTAATTCTGTTAAGTAATCTATAATATTATTCATCATTATCATTTAACCAATCGTAATCAAATAATTCTTTTTTTTCAACTTTTTTATTATTGAATTGCTTTTTATCTTTTAATACTGCTTCTTTATCATTTATTCCCTTTTTCTTCCATTCATATAAAATTTTATCAATATATCTTAAATTAGTAACACCATTAAATACTGCTTCTTTTAAAGCACAATTTATTATTTCATCTGAAAATTTTTCTTCTATCCAACTATTTATCAATTCATATTCAATTGGTGATAGTGTTCGTCCAAATTCTTTTTCAAATTTATCATAGATATTAGAATCTTTTTTTTCTTCTTTTTCTTCATTTACGATTAAATAAGCTAATTTATTATATATATTATCTAAATTGACTATTTCATTTCTAATATCATTATCATTAGTTACTTCTATTTTTATTAAATCTTTAGTATTTAAACTTTCAATTATTTCTAATACTTCTATTAGTTCCATATTAAAGTTTTCTGCTATTTTTTTAGGATCAAATATATTAACATTATTATTTATTAAAAATATTACTATTATTAATTCTTTTTCAGTTAATTTTAATTTTTTATAATTATCAAATAAAACTTTTGGTATTGTTATATTTCCACCTTTTATTAATTCTATAGTTTTTTCTATCATAAAATCACATCCTATATTATATATAATTTTTTTCTTCTTTTGTAAATGGATATATATCTTTTACATCTAATTGTTTCCAAATATCTAAATAATTATTATACTTTTTTATATTAGTTAATTTTTCAATATTTAAATATTTATGTAAATTATATTTAATTAATAAATCTATTCCCATTTTATTACCACTTTTAAATATCAAATCTAATTCTTGTTTTTTTCTAAAATATGATAAATTACTAACTAGATAAGCATATTCATTTATAGCACTATCTAATTTTTCATCTATTTCAAAATTTAATGTAGTAGCGAATCTAATTGCCCTTAATATCCTAAGAGCATCTTCTTTTAATTTTGATTTATCACCAACTAATCTTATTACCTTTTTATTTAAATCATCAATTGCTCCAAACAAATCAATATATTGTTTATTACTATCAATACACAATGTATTTATTATAAAATCTCTTCTTATTAAATCATCTTCTAATTTATCTAAAAATTCTATTTTTTCTGGTTTTCTATTATTAATATATTTTAATTCTTTTCTAAATGTTGTTATCTCATATTTATGATTATTAATCGTTACAATAGCATTACCATATAAAGAATTTTTTAAATCAACATTATCAAATATTTTGTATATTTCTTCTGGTTTAGCATTAGTACATATATCAATATCATTAGAATTAATATTTAAATACAAATTCCTTGGATATCCACCTACTATATATGCTTTATATCCATGGTATTCTAATTTTTTTAATATATCTATTGCATCATCATACATGAGAAATCACACCCTGTTTAAATTATATATAATTTTAATAGAAAAAACAATACATAGTTATAATAAAAAAAAGCCTAAATGGCTTTTAGTTTAATGCTTCTTTTAATTTAGAACCAGCTTTAATAACAACAGCTGTTCTTGCAGGTACTGGTACAGTTTCTCCAGTTCTTGGATTACGAGCAGTTGTAGCTGCTTTTTTTCTAGCAGTAAAAGTTACAAATCCAGTTAAAGTAACTTTACCTTCTTTTTTTAATCCTTCTTTAACTCCACTTTCCATTGCAGCTAATGCTCTAGTAGCATCTGCTTTTGTTAAACCTGCTTCTTCAGCAATATAATTTACTAAATCAGTTTTTGACATTTTAAATACCTCCTATGTTTTTTAAGCTATCCTGCTTACACTTTAAGAATACCATTTTTTCCTAATAAAATCAACTATTTTTTGAAATTTTTATTGATTTATATACTTTTTTTAGTTTCGAATATTTATTTTAATCCAATTGAATATAATTAATAAGGTGATAATATGAAAAAAAGACTATTAATATGCCTATTTATTTTATTAATCATTCCTGGTTGTTATAAAAAAGATAAATTCAATAAAAATATAAACACAATTATTGAAGAAAACAAAAATATTTTAATCGGTATAAATTATCCTATAACAAATATAAGTAAACTAGATAAAGTTATTGAGAAAGATATTGAAACTGAATATAATGACTTTAAAGAAGAATATGAAAACTTTAAATCTCTATCTACGAAATCAGAACTCAATATTGACTATACTTTTGATTTAGTTAATGAAAACTATATCAATATTGCAATAAATATTTTCATAGATAGTTCTAAGCTTGAACAACCTAAAAATAAAATTAAAACTTATGTTTTTGATATAAAAAATAATAAATTATTAAATTTAAGAGATATTATAGATGAAAAAAATTTAAAAAAATTAGTTAATTCTTCAACTAATAAATTAATTAATAATTATAAAGAATGTATACAACTTGATAAATTAAATGAAAAAATGATTCCAAATTATGATAATTTTAATTTATTTACCTTTGATAATAACTCAATTGAATTATATTTTAATACTGGTGAAATATCATTTGAATATTGTGATACTTTAAATATTAATATCGATTTTAGTAATTTAGACTTGTTAATAAAGTTAGAAGAAGAATCTAGTAAAACAATTAATTATATCGATACTTATCCTGTTAATAAGGTAATTGACCCTAATAAAAAAATAGTTGCTTTAACATTCGATGATGGACCTAGTAAATATACAGATGAAATAATTGAAACATTACATAAAAATGATGCGGTTGGAACATTTTTTGTAATTGGTAATAAAGTAAAAATATATGATAATACCTTAAGAAAAAGTGTTAAATATGGAAATGAGATAGGTAATCATTCTTATAATCATAAATGGTTAACTAAATTATCAATTAATGAATTAAAACAACAAATCGATAAAACTCAAGATATAATATATAATGTTACTGGATATAAATCTGTTTTACTTAGGCCAACATATGGGGGAATAAATTCTAGTATTAGAAATAATACTGACTTACAAATCGTTATGTGGTCTGTTGATACAATGGATTGGAAATATAGAAATGTAAATACTATTGTTAAAAGAGCTACTGCTAATGTTAAAGATGGTGATATAATACTAATGCATGATATAAAGGATAGAACTTCAAAAGCCCTTAAACAAATTATTCCTATTTTAAAAGAAAAAGGATTTGAATTTGTAACAATCTCTGAATTAAATGAAGTAAAATTATTAAGACAAAGAAATAATAATGAACAATCTAAATAAAAAAGAAGTTAATATACTAAACTTACAAAATATTACTACAGCTATATATATAGTAAGCTTGCTAATTTCGATATACATAACAAATGTAGATAAAAGCACTATAGTAAATCCAAATAAAAAACATAAAGACACTACAGGTATTTCTATATTCAATCGTTTTTTTGTCTTGCTTTTAACATTGAGTTATTTATATATAAGTTATGAAAATAGAAAAATAGCTACTAAAAAAGGTCAAAAAATAGAATTATTTAACTTACAAGTTTTATCTTCAGAAATATCGACATTAGCAGCTATAATTGTACTATATGTTGTTATTAAATCATCAGGTGAAAATTATTCAATAGTAGCAGGGGCTGGTAATCCAAATTTATAAAAAAAAAGCATATTTTGCTTTAATTAAACTCCTATTTTATTACTTTCTAATTTTAATTTATCAGCAATTGTAACAATAAATTCACTATTAGTTGGTTTTGCTTTATCAATATCAACACTATGTCCAAATATTTCTTCCATTAAATCCCAACTACCACGATTCCAACTTACTTCTATAGCGTGTCTTATTGCTCTTTCAACTCTTGATACTGTTGTATCAAATTTTTCAGCTAATTCAGGATATAATTCTTTTGTTATTCCACCAATTGTTTCTGGTCTTTCATATATTATACCAATTGCTTCTCTAATATATTGATATCCTTTTATATGTGATGGAATTCCTAATTCGTGTAAAACCTTTGTTATTGATATTTGAAGATTGTTATGATACAAATCTATGTTTTTTGATTGCTCATTTGTTTTATATATATCCAATATTCTTTTTTGTAAATCTGACAATTCAAATGGTTTTAGTATAAAATAATTAACATTATATTCTGATACTTTTCTAATTACATCTTGAGAATTGTAACTTGTTTGAACTATAACATTTTTATTTATATCTCTATTTTTCATTTCTTCTAAGACATACATTCCATCTTTTTTAGGCATTATTAAATCTAATAATATAACATCATATTCATCTTGTTTTTCTTCAATTATTTTTATTCCATCTAATCCATCATATGCGACTAAATTTATGCTTATCTGTTCATCATTTTTAAAGTATTCTTTCACCATTTTTACTAAATTTTCGTTGTCGTCCACCATAAGTACTCTTATGCTTTTCATTTTTTTCCTCTTCCTTTCAAGTACTGCTCATCAATTCAATTATACAACAAACTACAAATTTATTTCTAGAGTGATTTTTAGCTAATTTTGTCGATTAATTATATTTATTATTTTAATAAATTCTTTATAATCTAAAGAAGCATTTCCAATAAGAAATCCATCTATTGAATTTAAATTTAAATCACTTATATTTTTACTATTTATACTACCTCCATATAATACTTTTATATCAAAATTAAAATTTTCTTTAACAATTTTTTTTATTATTAATATATTTTTTTCTATTTTCTTAGTATCAATCTCTTTAGAAGAACCTACTAAGTAAACAGGTTCATAAGCTATGTAAATATTAGTTAAATCATCTATATCTTTTAAATCATTTAAAATTTGTTCTTTTAAAACACTTTCAACATTATCTTCTAATTCTTCTCCAATACATAATATAATCTTTAAATGTGATTTTAAACAACTTTTTATTTTATGATTAACAATATAATCATTTTCATTAAAATTTTTTCTTCTTTCAATATGACCAACAATAGCGTATGAAACTCCTACTGATTTTGCCTGTAATGATGAAATTTCTCCCGTATATAAACCTTCATTTTTAAAGCAAACATTTTGTATTCCTACTTTATAGTGATGATTTAAAAAATATGGAATATAAATACTAGGAGGACATATTATCAAATTATTAATTTTTATTGAATCTAAATTTTTAATATATTTTTCTAAGTCCTCATATAACAAATTCATCTTTAAATTGCCTATAATTATTTTATTACTCATCTTTATTCCCTTTTACTATATCTTTTAATTTATCAATCAAATGTCTATTTTTACTGTTTTTGATTGCTAATTCATATACTTTTAAAATACTATCAACAAAATACTTTAATGAATGCATTTGCGATGTTATACAAGCTTGATTACTCATTTTTAAACGAGCATCTTCATTTTCAATTAAATAAATTATATCTGATATATAACCTTTTTCATTGTTGAAAAGTAATCCATTAACATTGTTTATGAGTATATCTTCAAAACTTTCATCATCTAAACATACTACAGGTATTGATGCAGACATAGCTTCTATTAAAGTCAATCCTTGAGTTTCTGTATTAGAAGCTGTTACAAATACATCAGCTATTTGATAATATTCTGGTATATTTTCCCATGGAATAGCTCCTGTAAAAATAACATTTTTTTCTAATTTTAAATCATAAACTAATTTTACATAATGGTCATAATCTGGACCACTTCCAATAATTACAAGTTTGCTATTTTTATGTTTTTTAGATATTTCAACATGTCCTTTTATTAAAAGTTCAATATTTTTTTCTTTAGCCAATCTTCCTACATATAATATAACAAAATCATTTTTGTTTAATCCTATTTCTTTTTTTAATTTATCTATTTCTTCTTTTTTAAAATTTTCTTTTTCAAATCTTCTAGTATCAATTCCTGTTGGAACGATATGAACATCTTTTTCAATCATATATTTCTTTTTAAATAAATCATATGTTTTTTTACTAGGAACGATTAATTCTTTTGCTGTTTTGTCACAATAAAATTTTGTTAAATATTCTACTATTTTTTTACTTGATCTATCAAAATATCCCTTAGTTATATAATAAACATAATCTTCATACATTGTATGATACGTATGTACCAATGGTATGTCAAATTGTTTGGCAATAATTCTTGCGAATGTTCCTACCCCAAATTCAGTATGAGAATGAATTACATCTAAATTCCATTTTTTTATTTTATTGATTGCTCTTAGTGGATAAATACCTGTTAATCTATAATCATATATACCAATTGGAATACCTGGTATTCGAATAATTCTTTCTTCATCTTCATATTTGTAAGCTAAATTATCAGGATTAACTGTTACAATAAAAACTTGATGCCCTTGTTCAATTAAACCTTTTTCTAACATTGCTATACTTGTTGAAACACCATTTATATATGGTGGATATGTATCAGTAAAAATCCCTATTCGCATACTTTATCCTTCTTTCTTTTAATACTTAAAGCAATAGCTCCTATTACCATAGGAATATAATATGTTACAAAACGCCATATTATCATGATAGCTGTAAGGGTTCCTCCTTTTATAAAAGACCCATAAAATTTCATAAACCCAAATTCTAATCCTCCACTACCACCTGGTATTGGAACAAATGAACCAATAAGCATTACATAAGAAGATGAAACAATACTTATTAAGCCATTAAAGCTTTGATAATCACCTGTTGAATATAATAATGCAAGTGGTACTAAATAAAGACAAATAAGGCCCATAAAATTTAAACTAATCATTTTAATGAATTCTATCTTATTGTTTAATAGTTTTTTTGTTCCATCATAAAGTTCATTTATATATTTATTAAACTTTTCTATTCTTTTTTCTTTGTTTTTTACAATCTTTAATTTTTCCATTATTTCCATAACTACTTTAATAAAAAATTTATTTAATTTCCTAGTGAAAGCTAAAAGAAATAAAACTAATGTTACTAAAAAATTAACGATAAATCCCAATGTTACTAAGTGTTTTATTAAATCATTACTTTTAAATATATTAAATACATGATTTGATATAATTGCTATTAATCCTAACAATACTAAAGCAATTTGGTAAACAACAAATTTTTGAATAACGATAGTTGTTACATCAGCCATTTTTAAATTTTCCTTTTTTAAGTAATATAATTCATATGGTTGTCCTCCACTTGAAAAAGGTGTAATAGCATTAAAAAAATTTATTTTTAGAATAAAGGAAAATGTTTTTAAAAAACCATAGTCCTTTTTAAAATTACAAATTATTTTATTTAAAGAAATAGATTTGAAAAACCAGTAACTAAAAACTAAGACAAGGGCTATAATAATCCAAAAGCCATTAAGAGTTCTTAATATTTCAAATGTTTCTTGGTAATTATCTTTTAAAGCAAAATATAAAACAAGTACTGTAACTAATAGTAATATCAAATAATTAGATATTTTTTTTAATATTTTTTTCATAATTATTATACATCATCAATGATTTCTATTCCAGGTAATTTTTTACCTTCAAGTAATTCTAATGATGCTCCTCCTCCTGTTGAAATATGTGTCATATATTCTTGATAACCAAAGTTAATAACAGCAGCGCCTGTATCTCCACCACCTATTATTTTAGTGCAATCAATATTTTTTAATATTTCACAAATATTTTTTGTACCATTAGAAAATTTTTCTAATTCACTATATCCTAATGTACCATTCCATATTATTGTCTTACTTTGAACTAAATATTGTTTAAATAATTTTACTGTATTATAACCTATATCTAAACCAATATCATCTTTATTTATATCAGTTATAAATTTTTCTTCTACATTAGCATCATTTGATATTTCTTTAGCATTAATGCTATCAATAGGAAGTATTATTTTATCCTTATATTTAGCTAATATTTCTTTACAAAAATCAATATTTTCTTCATCGACAATTGATTTACCAACTTCAATGTCTTGTGATTTTAAAAATGTATATGCCATAGCTCCACCTATTAAAATATAATCAGCAATTTTAACAAGATTTTTTATTACATTTATTTTATCTTTTACCTTAGCTCCACCTAGTATAACAGTAAGTGGCCTTTTAGGATTATTAATAGAATTACTTAAAATATTAATTTCTTTTTCAACTAAAAACCCTATACCTGAAGGTAAATTAGAAGCTATACCGACATTTGATGCATGACTTCTATGACATGTACCAAAGGCATCATTTATAAAAATATCACCTAAATTTGCCCAGTATTTAGCAAGATTGTCATCATTTTTACTTTCCTTTTCTCCATCTAAATCCTCAAATCTAGTATTTTCCATTAATAATATTTCACCATTTTTTAATTCATTTACAGCCTTCTCTAACTCTACTCCTCTTGTTTTTTCAATAAATTTTACATTTTTACTAATAAGTTCACTTAATCTTTGAGAAACGATTCTTAAGGAATTATTTTTTAAATCCTCATCTGTTTTTATTCTTCCTAGATGGGAAATTAAAATTACTTTAGCTTCATTTCCCATCTAATAATTTATTGTTTCTAAACTTTGTTTTATTCTATTATCATCTAAAATTTTTCCATCTTTTATTGGAACATTAAAATCAACTCTTATAATTACTTTTTTATTTTTTAAATTAAAATCTTTTATTGTTTTTTTCATAAATCCTCCTAATAATTGAATTTATATTGATATGTCATATCATCTGTTATTGTAACAGTAACATAATTAGTTGGTGATATTTTCTCATTTGTTTCTGGGTTAATGGTACTACTACGTAAATAACCAGAATTGATTAAATCATCTATAGATACTTCTATTTGATCTCCAATATTTTTAAATTCAGCATACTTACTTCTATAAGTATTAATATATGTTTCTGTAGCTAAGAATACATTTTGTTCAAATGTTTTATAATTATTTTCTCTTGCTTTTTTTAATTGATTAGTCATATTTGGAAATGCTACTAACATAATAATAGCTATAATTGATATTAAAGCAATTAATTCTATTAGGGTAAATCCTTTTTTATTCATCTTTTATTCCTACTTTCTCTTATACTATTTTATAACTTTTTTATCATCATTTCAAGAGATAACAAAAAATGTAGATATTTCTACATTTTTACTATTAAATATTAGTTAAATTATATTTATTTTTTTATATGGAAGAGTTATAGTAACTTTAGTTCCTTGATTTTTTTTAGAAGAATAATTTATTGTTCCATTATGTGCTTTTATAATTTCATTTGATAAATATACTCCTAAACCTGTACCATTATTTTTTGTTGTAAAAAATATTTGTTTTAATTTTTTTAATTCCTCTTCATTCATTCCTTTTCCATTATCTTCTATATATATTTTTACTTTATTATCTTTTTGTTTTGTATATATTTTTATCTTACCATTTCTATCAATTGCTTCTATACTATTTTTTATTATATTTATTATTACTTGACTAAGTCTATTGTAGTCGGCATTTATATAAAGTTCATCTTCACTAATATTGATTTCTTTTTTTATATTTTTCTCTCTAAGTAATATATTAAAATTATCTATTGTTTCACTTAGTAATAAATTTAAATCCATAATATCTTTTTCTATTTTAATTTTATTTAGTGACAAAAAGTCTTCTAATAAAATTAACACTCTTTTTATTTCATTTTGTAATATAGAAACATATTTTTTACTTTTTTTAGGGTCATCTACATCGAACATATCTAAATATCCTTTACACACAGTAATCGGATTTTTTATTTCATGAGTTATTTTAAATAAAGACATTCTTAAATTTTTTTCTTTTTGTAGTTCTTTATAAATCCATTGAAAACTTATCATACTTTCTAATTGTTTTATAGCTATCAACAATATATTTAAAAATATAATTACTATTATAACTACTAATATAAAATCATTATCATTTACAATAATGTTTATCTTATTTGTATTGTAAATATATAAACTAAATGATTTTATTAAAATAACTAAATTAGCAAATATAAAACTATTTATTTTTCCTTTTTTATAAAATAAATAAAGAAGAAAATAAACTGAAAATTCAATTAATAAAATAACAATTGGTACATTATATAACCAATTATAATATATTATTAAAAATATACTTAACAATAATATTCCAAAATTTCTTTTTTTTATATACGATATTATAAGTGGAATACATATTATAATAATAGTTGGTATTTCTAAAGCTGTTTTATATTTTAAAATTAAATAAAATGAACTTATAAGTAAAAATTCTAAAATTAAATTATCTTTTCTTATATCAAATGTTTTATTATAAATTTCGTATATAACATATAAACAAAATGGAAATAAAATAAATATTATATCTAAAATAATAATTTCAAAGATACTCATAATTCATCGCCTCGACATAAATATACATTTTTTTAATGTCATTTTTTGTCGAAAAAAGAAAAAAGTGATGAAATCACTTTAAACTATCTATATGTTTTTTTAATTGGTAAGCACTGTCTCCTAAAATTATCTTCAATTGGTTATCAATTTCAACAATTCCTCTAGCTCCTAATTTTTGAATAGCATCTTTGTTTACAATATCAACATTTTTTAAAGTTACAATAAATCTTGATTTATTAACTTCATAATTTATTATATTGTCTTTTCCTCCTAAATAAGAAACTAATTTATTAATTTCAATTCCAAAATCCTTTTTCTTTGATTTTATAATTGCAAAAGCAATAATCAAAAGAATAACTGTTATAATAATATATTGCATATTTTCACCACCCAATATTTTTATATTACAATTATACTATAAATTTTAAAAAAAATATATAATTTTTTAATAACTTAGCTATTTATGTATAAATTAAATTTTAAAAAGGTTGATGATAATTTAATTTATATATCTTAATAAAGCTTAATAAAAGATATTTATAGCCTTATATAAATATCTTTTTTATAAATTAATTATCATATCTTTTTTATAAATTAATTATCATATTTTGTAATTTACTTTTTATTTAACAAGTGCTTCAATTTCTTTTTTAGATAACCCTGTTGCTTTAATTATATCATCTGTACTCATATTCATTTTTATAAGATTGGTGGCTATATTTTTCTGTTCTATTTTTATTCCTTCCTTTATTTTTGTATTTATTATTTTTCTTTCATCTTCTTCTCTACTCATATATTCC
>CANRLQ010000021.1 GCA_947631525.1 uncultured Bacilli bacterium
ATTGGCCCATCATAATTCATAAATTTATGAAGTCCCCCTGCTTTATCAACTATATCTTCTCCTGGTCTTAACCATAAATGATATGTATTAGAAAGAATTATTCTACTACCTATGTCTTTAATTTCTTCAGGGCTTAATGTCTTCACAGTAGCAAGTGTCCCTACTGGCATAAATACAGGAGTTTCAACATCACCATAATTTGTATGAATAATGCCATATCTAGCCTTTGTGTTTTCTTCTTTATGTTTTAGTTCATATCTTATCATAATTCACTTCCCTAAAATAAATTATACTATAAGTTATTATATTAAACAATTAAATATTTGACAAATATAATTTTTTTTGTCATAATACCTTACTGTTTAGGGGGATTTGTTATGATAGATTATAAATTAATAATAGATAAAGATGACTTTACTTCCAAAAAAATAAATGAATCTAAACAAAAATTATTTGATTCATTATCAAGCAGTATAATTAGTGATATTGATAATGATATACGTATTAAAAATAAAGATGTTTATTATTCATATAGAAATGATAGGATATATGGAAAATGCCAAGATATCATTAATAAAGACAAAAATTTATTTGAAAATAATTTTGAAAAAATAATTTTTATTTCAAATACGTTATTTAATGATAATGAAAAGTTTGTAAGATTAGTTAAAGCAGCTGGTATAAATAATTATGATTTAGATATTTTAATGATAGAATTAATTGTAAATAAAAAATTATCTGAAACTTATGGTAAGGTTAGATCCAAATTTGAAAAAAATATTAATAAATTAGTTGAATATACTGGTGTTAATAATAGAGAACTAATATTGAATAAAATTCAACAATTATATTATTATGATATTGAATTATTTAATCAAAAACAAAAGCAAGTTTAACTTGCTTTTATTATAAATTCTTCTATTATTTTTTTATTATTTTCATCATACAAAATCATACTTTCAGGATGCCATTGTAAGCCAATAAAAAACTTTTTCTTTTTATCTTCTATTGCTTCTATTACATCATCACATTTACCAACTATATCTAAGTCTGTATAAACAATACAATCATTATGTCTACTGTTTACAAGTATATAGCTTTTTTTTATAATATTATATATTTTAGAGTATTTTTTTATGTTAACGGAATGAACATAATTATTTTTTTTATTATGTTTATTATTATTTATATGACCTATTTTCCCATTAAAATTGAACCCCATTGCCTGCATACCAGCACATATTCCTAAACATGGTATATCCTTATCATAAACATATTTTATGATATTTAAGTCAATATCATAAAAATCATTACCACCAGGTAAAATAATTCCATTACAAAAATCAATTATTTTTTTTATTTCTTCAATTTGTTCATTATTCATTTTTATTTGATTTTGATTATCAATAAAATTTTCTAAATAATTTGGAAATATTCCAAGAGGTATACCACCAAATTTTATTATCATATCACTTATTTCTTTATTTACACCCATTATATTACGATTTTCATATTCTTTTTCTCTTAAAAGAATACCTATAATTGGCTTCATTTTATCACCATAATATTATATTAAAATATTATTTAATTTATGAAAAAAAGATACTTTTTAGTATCTTAAAATTTCCATATATCTTCATCATCTTCTAAGTCTTTTTGGTCTACTGTTTCAACATTGGATAAATCTACATCAACATCATCTGTAGAATCTTCAACATCATCTAAAATATTATTAAAATCTTTATCAATATTTAAATCATTATTTGAATAAGCATTTGGTGTACCATCTAAACCAACAAACAAATCTTCTTCTGTATCTAATTTTGATTCATTATCTTCAGCTTCTTTTTCTTCAGTAACTTCTTCTGATTCTTCTTGACTATTTAATTCTTCACTATCTTCTTCTGATTCTTCTTGATTATTTAATTCTTCACTATCTTCTGTTAATTCTTGATTAACATCTTCATCACTTGTTTCGTAAGAATCACTAATTTCTTCATCAGCATTTGAATCTAAATCATCATTTATTTCTCTATATTCATCTTCAGTATCACTTGCTTCATTATATTCATTTTCTAAATCAAAAGTCATAGTTTCTTCTTTATTTTCATCTTCTAATTCAAAACTATCTGTTTCATCTTCAAGCATATTATCAATAGATTGTTTTTCCTTTTTTTCTTTTTTTGGTTGTTTTTGACCAAACCCTTGTTTCTCTGCAATATACCCAATTAAAGCTAATAATAGTATTATTGCAATAGCCATAATCCAAATATAATTATTTAATAAAAATTCTGTCACTTTCCAACTCCTCCATTTCTCTATTCTATAATATAGTATCATTTTTTTTCATTTTTGACAACATTTTTAACTATTTTCTATATAATCTTTACCTTTAAATGGATCATAAGACAATAAATCTTTAAAATTTCTTTGTCTTAATACTTCATAAACCATAATAGCAACTGAATTTGATAAATTAAGAGCACGTATATTATCATTCATAGGTATACGCATACAATAGTCTAAATTATCTCTTAATATTTCTTTTGGTATACCAGTACTTTCCTTCCCAAAAATTAAATAAATATCTTCATTTATATCACTATAGTCAAATGATGTATGATCTTTTTTACCATATCTTGTTAAATAATAATATGTACCTTTATTTTTTTCTTTAAATTCTTCAAAATTTTCATAAACAGTATAATCACAGTATTCTATATAATTTACAGCACTTCTTTTAATATACTTATCTTCTAAAGAAAAACCTAAAGGTTTTATAAGATGAAGTTTTGTATTAGTACCAGCACATGTACGCATTATATTACCTGTATTACCTGGTATTTCTGGTTCATATAAAACTACATTTATCATTCTAATACTCCATTTACTTTAAAAAATTCTTTTACTTTATCAAGAGTTATTTCTTCTTTGCTACTTAATAAATAATCAACAATTTCGCCATTTTCAAAAATAAATAAATTAGGTTCTTTTTTTAAATCGACATTGATATGACTATTTTCTTTAAAATAATTTAAATAAAATTTGTCATAAAAACTATCACTAACATTAACCATATTTAAATAAATAATATCTTTTGTTAAATTATGCTTAATTATATACTTATTAAAATCTTTTTCAAATTTTTCAATATTTATATTATTACTTGATGACATATATATAATAACATTATGATTTTCCATTAAATAATTTTCAATTTCATTTTCTTTTATTTCAGATAATATTTTTAAATTATCATTGGTTGCTTCATTATATTCTCTTTCTTTATTATATTTATTCATCAATAAAAAGGTAACAGCAATTGTTATTATTGCTATAACTAAAACAACTACATAATTCTTTACTGGAATATTTTTATCTTTCATATTAATCTCCTATCATAAGTTAATTTTAACATATATATATTATTTTATCAAGAAAAAGGGCTAATAAATGTCATCTATACCTTGGACATCTTCTAATTCAACGACAGGTAAATCTATCCCTTGTTCTTTGCAAAAATCACCAAATTTTTCTCTAAATGATTTTAATTCTTTTACAATACTATCTGGATATATTCTTTTACTATTTTTTATAGCATTATAAACATCTAGAATATCTACCTCATTTTTATTTTGATATAAGCATTGTGAAAAAGCCCCTGATAACACTGAAAAGGCCACATCTGGATACATAGCAGATAATCCATATACTCTTTTAAACTCAGAAGTAGCACTTACAATTGATTCAATTAACATTCTAGTAACGTATTCATTATATTTAAATTTTACTCCTGTTTGTTTTTCTATCTTAGGCAATGACTTATATAAAATTTCAACAGTAGTAGGCTCATCCGGTTCTAATATTTCTATTTTTTCAAATCTTCTTAAAAACGCTCTATCTTTAATTACATAAGTATTATATTCTTCAGTTGTAGTTGCACCAATAGCTTTTACATCTCCTCTATCTAAAGCAGGTTTTAATATATTGGCTAAATCCATAGGCCCATCTTGACTACCACCTATTAATGTATGTACTTCATCAATAAATATTATTATTTTTTCCATTTGCTTTAATTCTCTTACTAAAAGTGATATGATCATTTCCTCATTATCATTTAAAGTAATTTTACCAGTTAAAGCAATAGAACTAATTTTAATGATACGATAACCTTTTAAGGCTTCTGGTACATCATTGTTTATAATTGCATAAGCTAATCCTTCAACTATGGCTGTTTTACCTATACCGGCCTTACCAACTAATAATCCAGATTTTTCTGGTGTAAGTAAAACCATTATAAGTTTTTTTAATTCTTCCTCTCTTGCTATAGCAGGATTGGTAACATACTCCTTACTTGTTAAATCTTCACCATAAGTTTGTATAACACTAAAATTATTATTCATTTTATCCCTCGTTTTCTATATAGCCAATTTCTTTAAAAAAGTCAACAATTGTATCATAATCCCTAGCTCCAGGAATTCGTGGTTCATCTTCTACTTTACCATCAACAATATAAACAGTAGTAGGTGTTCCCTCACCTCTAATTTTATTCATAACAGCATTATATTTGGCATTTGATAAATCAGCCATATCAATATAATATACATCTAATTTATATTTATTTATTGCTTTTTCTAATCTAGGTCTAAATTCTTGACAATGACTACAAGTTTTTGAACCTACATATAAAACAAAAGTTTCTTTATTATCTTTTATTTTTTTTACTAAATCATCATATGATATTTCTTTTAAACCACTTGATGTACAACCTGTAAGTAATAATATCCCAAATAAACTAATTAATATTTTTTTCATAATAACCTCCGTACTATTTAATTATATAATAAATATTCATAAAAAAAAAGACTTTTAATCTTTTTTTAACTAATATTTTATCATTTGATCTTCTACTAAATATATGTTTTTATTTTTATTTTTTAAGTCTTCATATGTTACATTTAGTCTATTTATAATATCTTCAATTGTATCATTTTTACCAGTCACATAAACATTAGATTTAGGTATTAATATTTCTTGATTTGGATAAATATATTCATTATCTTTTAATCCATTTATAGCAAGTAATGTTTTATAATCTACTCCATATTCTCTAGCAATAGCATATACATTATCTCCCTGTTTTACAATATAAACTTCATATTCATTATTTGTTCCCATATTATTTGACATCATATTATTATTTGGTACTATTAAATAACTACCTGGTATTATATTATCATTCATTAATCCATTTAACTGTTTTAATTCATTTTCTGTTATATTTAATCTACTAGCAATATTTTTTAAAGTATCTCCATTTATAACTTGATATACCTTATACATAAAATCACCTCTAAAATATTATATGAAAAAAAGAAACTGTGTTTCTTTTAATCGACAAATATTCCAAATTTAATTGTGTTATTAAATTCAAATTCGGTATTTTTTAGTAATACTTTACTAGTCAAATTATCCTTATAATAATATAAATTATTACCATATTTATAATAAATATAACCTTCAACATATTCAATATTATTAATATCTGTTGTTTTGAATAAATAGGTTAAAATATTTTTATTTTGCATACTAACTTTATATACATTATAGTAATTATCTTGTTTTTCATATAAATAATAATAACCTGATATTTTATTACCTACTTTATCAACTTTAGAATAAGTTTTGTTATTGAATTTATTACTATATGAATATTTATTAAATGTTAATTCTTTATTATAAGCATCATATGCACTTCCAACAATAAATTTTTGATTTTTATATAGTTGTATTCCTTTACTAGTGCTACCAATTTTTGAAACCGTTTTATTTTTTACATTTATACGATATTGTATTTTATCACTTCTATTAAATAAATATAAATCATTGTCAATACTACCTTGATTGTAAGAATCTAGAGAAATAGCTTTATCTGATATTATTTCTTTTCTTTTACCATTTTTTATATTTACTAAATAAAATTCATTAAATTTATAATCTTTATTATAATTAGCTGTTATATAATTCTCATTTACAATTCCATTTATTTTGTTATTATATATATCACTATTAAATAATTCAATATTTCTTATATTATCTTTTTTATTTATTAAATATATTCCTCTATAATTAGATAAATATAAATAATGCTTATCTACTATATTATCTGTATATAAAGTTACAGGTGTCGCCTCTATTTTATTTTTAGTACTATATTTAAAATTATTTTCATTGTAATTGTTTAAACTACTTACAAATTTATCCAATTGTTTATCTTTGCCCTTAATAGTATTATATAAATATTGTATATTATCTTTTTTACATATAACATCAGTGACTGTTCTTTCATCTTTAAATATAGGATATATACAATTATAATTATCATTACTATAACTATATATTTCTTTTATAATATAATTGGCTGATTTAAAGTTTTCAAGAGTTTGAAAATTAAAAGTATTATTGTTATAATCTATTTCGAAATAATAACTTTTTAATTCATTTTTTCGATGAGTATATATTTCTTTAACTAAAAATTCAGATTTATTTGTTACAATTTTATATTCAACATTATGCCCTTTACTTAATTTAATAAATGAAAATTCTAATCCAAAATAAACAATTAACAAAAATACAAGTAAATATAACAACTTTTTCATAGTACCACCTATATATATATTATCACATTTAATAAAAAAAAAGAAGTATTACTTATTAATTACTTTCTTCTTCAAATTGTTTTTTTAAAATATATTTTCTATTATTACCTTTAGCAACAGAAATTATAAAATCTGTTATTCTTTTAGTATAATTGGAACATTTTAAAATATTTTGATTTTTAAATTTTCTAATCATATCTAAACTATAAATATTTTTTTCAATTGCTTTTATTAGTTCATCTTCATTTTTAGTTACTATCCCAGGCATATCTTTTTCATAATCTAAATAAAATTCTCTACCATTTAAATAGTTATCAATATCATATGCATAGAAAAATAAAGGTTTTTCTAAGAAAGCTGCTTCATACACAATTGCTGAATAGTCAGTTATAACATAATCACTTATAAATAACATATCTAAAGTAGTAAATTTATTATCCTTAATTATTCTTTCATCATCTATGGTTATATTTGAAAGTGGATGAACTTTTACTATTAAATTATATTCATCAAAATTTATTCTATTTATTAGTTTGTTAATATATGAAATATCATTTACTTGTTCTTTTTCAACTGTATTTTTTCCTTTTATTCTAAAAGTTGGTGCATATAAAATATTTTTTTTCTTTTTTAAAATTGGGTATTTATTTAAAATTTCCTTTGTTTTTTCTTTTTTATATTTATTATCTTTTAGTAAATCTAATCTTGGTAAGGGATTTACCCTAAGATAACTTTCATCATAACCAAATGCTTCAGCAAAATAAGGTTTACAGTTATCACTACTTGTAAATATATAATCATAATTTTTATGCATTTTCATTAAATTATTTATTTTTGATGATGATCCTTCTTGTTTATCCTGAACACTGTATCCGAATTTTTTAAAAGCTCCTAAGGCATGCCACATTTGAATAACTTTTAAATTTTTTTTGTGTTTTAAAATACTAATTGGTATACAATATGCATCCAAAACAACTACTTTAGAAGTTGCTATATGGTACATTTGTTTAAACATATGAAATATATATTTTATTTTATTTAAGATACCGTTTTCTAATTTTTTACATAAAACTTTAACTTCGTAATCTTTATATCTAAGTTCAATATCATTTTTCAGTAAAAGAAAATCTTTATTTATTTTATTTGATTGTCTACTTATAAAGGTTATTTTATTTTTTGTTTTAAAAAATTTTATAAAAAAATATATAAAATCACAGAAAAATATTAAAATTTTGATTAATAAATTAAACATAACATCCCTACTTTTTAAAAATTAAATCATATGTTTTTTTAGTTGAATTCCCATCACAAGCACTCATAAATTTTTCTTTAAATTTTAATCTTTCTTCATTACAAAAATCAGGATTCTTTATGTATTCTATAAGTTCTTTAGTATTACAAGCAACAGATCCATATACATAATCATCAAATGGATAATAAAGTCCTCTATCATTTACATATTCATCCAAATCATATGTAAAATATATTATTGGTTTTTCTAATAAGACATAATCAAAGATAACTGATGAATAATCTGTTATTAAAACATCTGTTATTAATAATAAATCGTTTATATCTCTATATTGTGATAAATCATAATAAAAATTATTGTATTTACCTAAATCTGGAACATCTTCTATTTGACCATTATTTATATTATTATAAAGAGCTGGATGCCATTTAATAATAAATACATAATCATCTTTTAGTTTATTATATATTTCATCAAAATTTATTTTTGAAAAATCATAATATGCTCCACCTGCAGATACATTTTTATATGGTGCTCCTCTATAAGTTGGAGCAAATAATATAACTTTTTTATTTTTAAATTGTGGATATTTTTCTAACAATGTTTTTCTTGTATTTTCAACAAACTTTTTATCAAAAAACGCATCAGTCCTTAGAAAACCTGTAGCAAATACTTTATCTATTGATATTCCAAATGCTTCTGCATATTTTTCTCTTATACCTTCTCCACTAACGATAGCCTTGGTATATTTTTTATAACCACGATGAACAGATTTTATGTCTCCGCCATTTTTAATAAGTCTACTATAACCAAATTTCTTATAAGCTCCTGGACCATGCCATAATTGAATTAATTCTTGCTTTTTTGTGAAATGAAAATATGATGTTGTTTGAACTAAATCCTCTAAGAATATATATTTAGAAGTTGATAATGTATATAACAAATTAATTTTATCTTTTATCTTTCTTTTAGTTCTTCTATCTTTTTTTAAAATAGTTTTTTTAATATAACTATTTGGTATATAGTCATACATATATTTTAAATTACCACCCATTTCAACTCTGGTATCAGAAATAAAGGTAATTTTTTTATTATTTTTTGGTAAAATTGAAAAAATATAGCTTATAGTTAATATTAAACAAATATTAATAGCTTTTTTTACTTTTTTTAGTAATCTTTTTACTTTTTTTAGTAATCTTTTTACTTTTTTTAGTAATCTTTTTATTTTTTTTATCATAATTGTACTCCTCTACTAAAACATTTTAGCATAATTATTATATTATAACAATAAAAAAGTGAAAAATCACTTTTAAATTTCCCACTTCATTATTGTCTTAAAATCATTGTTTAAATCATTATCAAAAGCTCTATAAATATCTTTTAAATCTCTTACTATTATTTCTTCTGAAATTATAGTTCTTAAATAATTTCTAATATCACTAGAACTTTCGATAAAATCAATTGAACGTTTGAAATCTTCATATCCGCTTCTACTATTTCCTAACAATGTTAACCCTTTTTCTAATACCATTCTTGTATTTATAGCTACATTGTTTTCACTTACACCAAGTAAAGCTATAGAACCTTCAGGATTTATATAATCAATTATTTGATTTATAGCCTTTTCAGAACCTCTTCCTCCAACACATTCAAAAGCATGATCAACTTGCAAATCTTCAGGAATATTATCAATTAAATAAACTTCATCTGCAAATGAAAAATAATTTAATTTTTGTTCTGTTGTCCCAAAAACAATTATTTTGGCATTAGGAAATGTGTGTTTTAAAACTAAAGAAGTAACAAAACCTAAATTTCCACATCCCCATATTCCTAAAGTTTGTTTTTTTAAATGACTATATTTATCAAAGTGTTCAATGGCATTCATTGCTACACTTATAAGTTCTAGTAAAACAGCTACTCTAGGTTCACTATTATAAAACGGAATAATTCTATCTTTTCTTATTTTTACAAAGCTTTGCATAAAACCATCAATACCACTTGCTCTAAAACTACTAGATCTTAAATAATTTTCTTTTATTATGTCATCATATTCATGTGGTGTATTAGGTATCATTACAACATTTGTTCCTTTTTTATATTCACCTGTTGGATCGTATAAAACTTCTCCTACTGATTCATGAATTAAAGCCATAGGAAGTTTCTTTTTCATTACTTCTTCACCACGACTACCAGTATAATACCTTTGATCTGCAGCACATATGGATAAATATTTTGGCCTTACAATAATATTTTTTGAATCAATTGTTTCATCAATAAAGTCAATTCTAATTTGTTTTGGAGCTACTAAACGATAGGATTGATTAATCATTCATTAGTCCTTTCTGCCAAAATAGCATTTGAGAGTTTTAAATCATGAAGGGTTGTTATTTTTATATTATATACTTCTCCTTGAACTAATGAAACAGTTTCTCCTTTTAAAACAAAAGCTTTGCAAGCATCAGTTAATATTTCTTTTTCTTTTTCAGTTAATGACTCAAAAACATTCATTAATTTCTTTATATTAAAACTTTGTGGTGTTTGGCCTTGATACATATTATTTCTAACAGGTATATTTGAAAGACTCTTTCCATCACTAGATTCAACAATTGTATCTGTTGCTGGAATAACAGTATCTACAGCCCCATATTTTTTTGCCTTTTTTATGTTTTCATCTATAATACGTTGATTAACGAAAGGTCTAACTGCATCATGAGTTATTATAATGTCATCATCATTAATTCCATATTCCTTTTCAATATATTTGCAACCATTTAATATTGTTTCTTGTCTACTTGACCCACCTTCTATTACAATAATTTTTGATGTGTCACTTAAGTATTTATCTATTGTATCTTTAGCATGACTAATCCACATCTTTGGACACAATAAAATTATTTTATCAATATCCATATTTAATAAAAATTGTTCCATTGTATGGATAAATATTGGTTTTGTTCCCAACATTAAAAATTGTTTAGGCATATCTGTATTACCCATTCTGGTTCCTTTCCCACCAGCTAAAATTTCTACATACGTCATATTATCACTCCTATAATTACAAACATTATAACATAATTTTTAAATAAATAAAATCTAAGATTTTTATATTTTAAAATAGTAATAAATACATAAGATAATTGATTCTTTTATACGATAAAATTTTCTAATATATAAATAAAAGATACTTAAAAGTATCTAGTTATTTTTATGTAGAGCTCCGTAAGCTACAAAGAATACTACAAGTCCTACAATAATGAACAATACCATTACGCCTGGCCCACTATTTTCTATTACCCAAGCTCTAAAATCATCAGACCATCTAGTAATTGTTTCAGCTATATCAATAATCACAAAAATCACCCTACTTTCTTTATTACTTTATGTCCTTTTATGAATGTTTTTATTCCAATATCATGTTTAAAAGCAACGGATATAGTTTTTTCTTTGATATCAACTATTATTCCATTTCCATAAACATCATGCTTTACTTTATCTCCTACTTTATAAGAAATATTTTCATCTATATAGTCTTCTTTAACCAATCTTTCTTTTATATCTTCGTTTTTATCAATATCTAAATTATCTTTATCTATCTCATTTATAAATCTACTAGGTATGTTTTGGTTATCTTGACCATACAATGTTCTTTTAAAAGCATTTAAAAGATAAAGTTTTTTCTTTGCTCTTGTTATAGCAACATAAGCAAGTCTTCTTTCTTCTTCTATTTCTTCACTACTGCACATCGAATTTACATGAGGAAATATTCCCTCTTCTAATCCCAATATGAATACATTATCAAATTCTAGTCCTTTTGCTGAATGAATAGTCATAAGTGTTACTACATCGTTATTATTTTTATGTTCTTCAATATCACTTACTAAACTTATTTCTTCCAAGAAGGCTTGTAATGATATTATACCATATTTTTCCTCAAAATTCTTTGTAATTGATTTAAATTCTTCTAAATTTTCTAACCTTATATCCGCTTCTAATGTCTTTTCATTTTCTAATTCTTGTTTTATACCAGTTTTTTCCAATATTATTTCAATTAATTCTGTTAATGATTTACTTTCTTGTTCTTGTTTTATTTCTTCGATTAAATTTTTAAATTTTAACTCTTTTCCTGAACTAATTGTATCATAAATACTTTTGTTTTCGATAAAAGCAAGGGTTGCTAAATTCTCTATTGTTTTTATACCAATTCCCCTTTTTGGAACATTAATTACTCTTATCAAACTATTATCATCATTACTATTATATATTAATTTTAAATAAGCAATTAAATCTTTTATTTCTTTTCTTTTATAAAAGTAAAAACTTCCTACAACTTTATAAGGTATATTTTCTTTTAAAAGTGCTTCTTCTATATTTCTTGATTGAGCATTTGTTCTATATAAAACGGCTATTTCTGATTTCTTAGTACCATTATTAATTAATTTTAATATTTCATTCGTTGTATAAAAAGCTTCATCTTTTTCATTTAAACAACGATGATATTTTACTTTTAATCCTTCATCATTATTAGTCCAAAGCGTTTTATCTTTTCTACTTTTATTATTTTTAATTACATCATTTGCAACTTTTAATATATTTTTAGTTGAGCGATAATTTTCTTCTAAAAAAATTATTTTTGTATTTTTGTAATCTTTTTCAAAGTTTAAAATATTTTTATAATTAGCCCCTCTAAAAGAATAAATAGATTGAGATTCATCTCCAACAACACATATATTTTTATATTTAGAACTCATCATTTTAGTTAAAATATATTGAGCTTCATTAGTATCTTGATACTCATCAACTAAAACATATTTATATAATTCTTGATACTCTTTTAAAACATCTGGATTTTCA
>CANRLQ010000022.1 GCA_947631525.1 uncultured Bacilli bacterium
TTTTACTTTTTGTTAACATTTACTCGACCTACTTTCTTTTATTATTAATCTATCTTTTATTATACTAAAAAAACTAGTCTTTTTCAACTAGTTTTGATTTTATTCATTTGTAAAAATTACCTTATATAAAAACTATATTTTTTTACAATTTCGTAGAAATTACTATCTTTTACTAAATCATAAGCTTTTTCAGTTAAATTCCCTACTCTTCCTTCAATTATTTTATTAAATCTTAAATTTAATTCTTTTTCATCTTTAAATATATAACAATTTTTACTATTAATTAAATAATTATAAAACAGGGGTGATTCTTTTATTAAAAATTGTTTTTTAAATAACATTATCATATATAAATATTTAATATCTAATTTTAAATTTTCAAAATTAATTATGATATAACTAATCTTACATATATCACTTAAAATATTGAAATTAAAATATTTTACTCTTGTAACATTTTTAGGTAATTTATAAAGTATTTCTTTTTCTTTTTCTTTTAATAGAAAATCTGGTTTAAATCCTACATAAACAAAATTATATTTTTTATATTTTAATGATAAATTATTTATTATTTCTAAATTATCATAATCTAAATCTATAATTGTTATTTTTCTTTTTCTTTTACTAATTTTATATTTTTCATAAATATCATTATTACTTCTACTAATATTTATAATAGGTATTTCTTTACCAATTATAACTATTTCACTAGAAGTTTTTTCTTTCAGCAATTTTTTATATATAGGTAAACTGACAATTATTTTTTCACATTTATCTAAAATATTAATCAATTTATTAAAATAATTTTTGCTGTTTTGATTAACTAATTCGTTTTTCTTTAAAATATTTATTTCTTCTAGAATTGTATTAAAAATTATTTTTTTATTATTTTCATAAGCTTCATTTACTAAATTAATTACTTTATTAGATAATTCAGCAATAAATAAATATTCATATTCAACATTTAAATCAGTTGTATATGATAATCCTGCATTTTCTATATAAGTAATTATTTTTGTTAGAATTTCTTTGTTTTCTATATAAATTAAAATCATAAAATCACCCAGTATTATTCTTGACTTAATTTATATATTTATTCATCATCTATTTCTATTCTTAATCTATTTATTCCTAATTCAAATAAATGTTTATGATTATCTAATTCTATTTTTTTAAAATGTTTTATATACATTAAATTATTTTTAATAATAATTCTAAATTTATTATTAAATTTATCTCTTAAAAAGTTATTCTTATTAGGTATATTATAATATTTTATTAAATTAAATTTACTTACCATTACTTCTGGGTAAGAAGATACAATTAATTCTAAATTAGGTTTTATTTTATATCTCTCAATATATTTATCAATTATTTTTTTTATTTGATATTCATTTAATTCTAATGATAAAGTTACTCTTTTTACTCCTAAACTATTTAAAAAAGCAACAGAATATGAATTAGTAACATTAAGAGAAAAATCAGAAACAATATCTTTATATTTATTTATACTACCTAGTTCCCCTATCATAACAGGAATATTATAATCATTATATTTTGTTATAACTCTTGGTAATTTTAATAATACTCTATTATCTAATAAAATATCATTATATAACCTGATATCATCAACAATTATATTTTTAGTATTTTCTTTTATATACATCAAATCACTTTTATTTTTAATATATATATTATATCCTACTTCATCTTGATAATCATTCAATTTTATTTTATAATTTTTCTTTTCATATTTTATTTTATATAATCTTTTGTTATTTAATTGTTCTATTGCTTGTCTTCTTAATTCGTTTATATCTTTTATATTTATAAATAAATTATTATCCATATTTATTTCTAATTGTTCAAATTCATATATAGTATTTCCTAATTTTTTTAATTGCTTCTGAACTTGTAAAGGTGTTGTTGGACTAGTAATTGCCTCTTTTACTTCATTACTACTTGTAACATCAATATTATTTTTACCATCTGTTATAAAAAGATGCATATTTTTATCTAAATTAGCTTCAAATTTACCTGATATTTTTATTTTTCTTGTTTTATTTTTTATTAATTTATCAATTTTATTTAATTGTTCTTTATCAGTTGTTTTAACAACTATATCTCCTATTTCTAAATTGCTATCTATAAATAGATCAATTAAATCACCTTTAAAAGCTTTTGAAACATTTTTATTATTTTTCAACATTTTGGTTATTGTTAAACCAAAATCTTCTTTTTTATTAAGAATTCTTATTCCATCATTTAAACTTAAATCTTTTTTTAATTTTATTGTTATTTTATTATTTTTTATATTTACTATTTCTCCAATTTCAACACCTAAATGATTTGGCCTATATTGATTTACAATATTATTATTTTCTTCGTTAAATAAAAATCCTTTTGTATAATTACGATTAAATATTTTTTTTAATTCAAATATATCATTTTTACTTATATCAATGATACCTTTATTGATATAAGAATCAATTGCTTTTCTATATAAGCTTGTTACTAAATAAACATATTCAGGTTTTTTCATACGACCTTCTATTTTCAAACTGTCAATGCCTAAATCAATTAATTTGTCTATATTAAATATAGTATTTAAATCTTTAGTACTCAATAAATATTCATTTGTATTAACTTTTTTATTTTCATGAATTAAATCATATTTCATACGACAACTTTGGGTACATGTTCCTCTGTTTCCACTTCTTCCACCTATTAAACTACTCATTAGACATTGACCAGAATAACTTATACATAATGCTCCATGAATAAATATTTCTAATTCTATATTGGTATTTTTTTTTATTTCTTTTACTAAATCAATATCAGTTTCGCGTGCTAATACAACTCTTTTTATCCCTAATTTTTCAATTAATTTTACACCTTCTAAATTATGAATATGCATTTGTGTTGAAGCATGTATTTCTAAGTTTGGATATACTTTTCTTAAATAATCCATCATACCAATATCTTGTATAATTATAGCATCCACATTATTTTTATGAAGAAAATCAACATATTCAATAAAACTTTTTGTTTCTTCTTCAAAGACAAGTGTATTTACTGCTACATATACTTTTACACCATAAAAGTGAGCATATTTAATTGCTTCTATTAATTCTTCATTGGTAAAATTAGTCGCATAATTTCTAGCTCCAAAATGTTTACCACTTAAATATACAGCATCACAACCTGCTTCTATAGCCGCTACTAAAGATGCAAAACTTCCAACAGGTGATAATAATTCTGGTTTTTTCATACAAGCACATCCTAACTTTGATAATTATAACATATAAAATAAAAAAACACTATTCTTTTAAGTGTTCTTCTAAATTAACTATTTTATATCCTTTTGAATTAATATAATTTATTATTAATTTTAATTGTTCTTCTGTTTCACTATTTATTTTCATAGAAATTATACTACCAGAAGAAAGAGACTCTTTTATTTTTTTTAAGGGATTTTTATTTGTTATTATATTAGGTCTTATTGTATAATCCTTATTTAAACTACATATAGATAAGGCACTTTTATCCTCTTTTTCATTATAACAATAACTTGTTTTTTGTTTTCCTATTTTTTTTATTATAGTGTCCATCCAAATAAATGAACTATTATTATAATCTAAATTATAACTTAGATTTCCAATATTATGCTTATCATTTATTAAACTTACTGCTAGATTACTATTTTTTTCTAACCATAATCCTTCTACAAAAAAATTACCTTTTATATTTTTTTCTTTTAATATTTGTAAAATTTTATCTATTTTTGTATTTTCATCAACTAAAAAAATTAAACTAACCATTTTCTTTTCTTTATTACCACTTATTATATATTTATCTTTATTTTTTTCTAAAGTAATTTTAGGTGATTTACTACTAAAAACCAACAGTGATTCATTATAACTACCATATCTTTTCATTTTACTATAACTCTTGTTTAAATTGACTTTTTTACCATTTAAACCTGGAATTATTGTATTATTTACTATTTTAGCATCTATAGCTAAACTTTCATATTTAGAGGCCTCGTTTTTTAATGTAATCATTATATTATCGTATTCTTTTACGACATTAACTGTTTTTTCTGTATAAAAAAAACTAAAGCACATTAAAGAAATTAATCCAATAATTTGAAATAGTTTTTTCAAAAGCATCACCTAATTAACTATATGCTTTAAAATTAGTTTATTTCATAATTTAAGTGTTTTAGTTCTGGTATTACAAATATACCATCTTTTCTAATTAATGTATGGTCAAAATAAAGTTCTCCTCCACCATATTCTTCTCTTTGAATTAGTACTAAATCCCAATGAATACTTGAATCATTACCATTATATGCATCTTGATATGCTTGGCCTGGTGTAAAATGAATACTTCCAACTATTTTTTCATCAAATAATATATCACCCATAGGATCTTCTATTAAAGGATTTAATCCAATAGCAAATTCTCCTACATATCTAGCTCCTTCATCAACATTAAAAATATCGTTTAATTTTTCGTTATTAGAAGAAGATTTTGCTTCTATTATTTTTCCATTTTTAAATTTTAGTGATACATTTTCAAATACATATCCTTGATATGGACTCTTAGCATTATATGTAATTATACCATTAACACTATCTTTTATAGGTGCTGTATATATTTCACCATCTGGAATATTACATTTACCACAACATGGTATAGCTGGCATTCCTTCAATACTAAAAGTTAAATCTGTATTTGGTCCAACAATTCTAACATTTTTAGTTTTCTCCATTAATTCTTTTAATGGTTTTATGTCATCGTATAATTTACTATAATCAAATGTCATTGCATCTAAGGCATAATCATAAAAATCACTTGTTTTCATATTTGCTTTATAAGCATCTAATCTTGAAGGATAATTAAGTAATACCCATCTTCTTTCATTAATTCTTACTTGGTCTATTTTTATTGTTGCTTTACCTACTTTTTGCCTTACTTCTGGATCAACATTATTATTTTCAAAATCATTAGTTGAATATCGTATATTTATAAAACAATCATAATTATCAATTTCAAATTGTTTACTTATTTTTAGTTGTTCTATTTTGGAATCATTTGTTAATTCTGAAAGTAAAGCACTAATTTCTGGGTCAATTATTTTTACAGTTGGAATTCCTCTTTTTGAAACAATATCTTTTATTAATTGTTTAACTAAAATATTAGGTTCAGTCGTTTGTGTTGTTATTAATACACGATCTTTTTCTTTTATTTCTAAAGAATAATTAACTATTGTTTTACTTAACTTTTTAATTCTTTCATCCATTTTCTCACTCTTTTCTAGTTATTTCATAATATATTATGAAAGGGGTTTTATTATGTATTCTAATTATCCAAATTATGTAAATTATCCAAATTATGTAAATTATCCAAATATACCTAGTTTTAATCCTAATATGAAAAATTTTAATCCAGCAAATTCTTTTAATCAACAAAATAAAAATGATCGTTTAATCGCTGGTGGAGGTTTTTTAGGACCATTTTTATTAGGTGGATTAACAGGAGGTCTATTAGCACCTGCATTCTACCAAAGACCATATTATAACAATTATTATCCTTATCCTGTCAATTATTATTATGGAGGATATTATAGGTAATATTCAAAAAAAAACGATTTTTAAAATCGTTTTTATTTTACAAATTAAAATAATTCAATAATTTTATATAAATAAATATTCTTCATGGCAAAATTTATATTTTTGTTCTTTTTTTTCTTCTTCTATATATTTTTTAACTAAGCAAATTTTATTAGTTTTTAAACTTTCTTGTACATCAATTATTCTTTGATTTCTTGAACCTTTAAAAATTATATCCAAACTTTTTTCAGCTAATACAAATTTACCATCAACTAAAACATCTATTTGTTTCAAAAATTCTAATATAGAAGGTTTCTTTTTTGATAATGTCATTAACTCTTCATAAGTATATCCTGTATAACACCAAATATTTAAACCTTGTTCTCTAGCAAATTTTGCTAAAAGTAGACAAGCCTCTGGTTGACACATAGGATCGCCTCCTGAAAATGTTATACCATCTTGACATTTTAAATTACTTATAGCAACTTTAACATCTTCTATATCAACTAAATCTCCTTTTGAAAAATCATGTGTCATAGCATTATGGCAACCAAAACAATTATGTGGACATCCTTGTGTCCAAATAACTGTTCTGATACCTTCTCCATCAACAATACTGTCTGTTTGCAAATCGGCTGCTAAACGTATTTTCATTATGCTACTTCTTTTGAATCAATTGTTTTCATTACATCTTTTATACCAGTATGTTTTACACGATCTTTTTCTTCAGCACGTTTTCCGTTATTGAATCTTTTAACATCTCCTGCTAAATATCCAGTAACCCTTCTAATTCTTTCAAAACCAATTCCTTCTCCAACTAATTTTTCCATACTATCCCTCCTTATTTACAACAACATTGAATTTTTTCAATTGGTACACTATCAAATTCTTTACGTCCACATCCTGGACAAACATCACCAATTACCCCTACATATCCACACACAGGATCTCTATCAACTGGATGATTAATTGCTCCATATCCAATTCCTGATTCTTTCATAAGTCTTATAACACTTTCAAATGCTTCTGTATTCATAGCTGTATTTCCATCTAGTTCTATATATGATATATGTCCACCATTTGTTAAAGCATGATAAGGTGCTTCTACTTCAATTTTGTGACTAATACTAGTATTATAATATACTGGTACATGGAATGAATTTGTATAATATTGTCTATCTGTTATACCTTTTATCTTTCCATATATTGCTCTATCAATACCAACAAATCTTCCACTTAATCCCTCTGCTGGAGTAGCGATTAAAGTAAAGTTTAAATTGTATTTCTTAGCAAATTCATCTGTCTTATTTCTCATAAATCCGATGATTTCTAACCCTAATTTTTGAGCTTCTTCATCTTCACCATGATGTTTTCCAATTAGGGCTTTTAATGTCTCAGCTAAACCAATAAAACCTATTGTTAAACTACCATGTTTTAATATTTTTCTTAAACGATCAGTTGGTTTTAATTTATCTCCATCTGCCCATACACCTTGCTCAAGTAAAAATGGGAAATTATATGACCTTTTATTACATTGAATTTCAAATCTTTCTAGTAATTGATCTTTAACAAGTTCCATCATTTCTGATAATTCTTGATAAAAACCATCCATATCAGCTGTTTCTCTTTCTTTTAAACAAATACCATGTTTTATTGCTATTCTAGGTAGATTTATTGAAGTAAAAGATAAGTTACCTCTTCCACCTGTTGTTTGATTATTAGGATCTGTTACATCACTCATAACACGAGTTCTACATCCCATATAACCAACTTCTGTTCTATAATCTCCTTCTTTATAGAATTGAAGATTATGTGGTGCATCTAAGAATGAAAAATTTGGAAATAATCTCTTAGCTGATACTTTGCATGCTAATTTAAATAAGTCATAGTTTTTATCTTCTTTATTATAATTAACTCCTTCTTTTAGTTTAAAAATAGAAACTGGGAAAATTGGAGTTTCACCTTTACCAAGTCCATCATAAGTTGCTAATAAGAAATTTTTTGAAACCAACCTTCCTTCAGCAGATGTATCTGTTCCAAAGTTAATTGATGAAAATGGAACTTGAGCACCTGCTCTTGAATGCATTGTATTTAAATTATGTACAAATGCTTCCATTGCTTGATATGTTGTTCTATTTGTTTTTTGTAAGGCTTTTTCATAACTTTTTACAAATAATCTTTTAATTTGCTCTGAATCCTTATATATTGGAGCAAACATTTCAATATCAAATTCTATTGAATTTAATTTATCAATTTCTCTTATAATTCTATCCATATTTATAAATGGAAATAAATCACTATAATCTAATAAATCATAAATTTGTTGTTTAAATTGTTTTTTAAATGTTTTAAGTACCCCTGGTGCCATATAATAATCAAAAGCTGGTATTGATTGTCCTCCATGTTGATCGTTTTGATTTGATTGAATGGCAATTGCAGCAAGTGCTGAATATGACATAATATCATTTGGTTTTCTTAAATAACCATGACCAGTTGAAAAACCATTTTTAAATAATCTGTCAAGTTCTATTTGCATACAAGTAGTAGTGCCCATAGGTAGAAAATCCATGTCATGTATATGAATAGCTCCAGAATCATGAGCTTCCGCAAATCTAGGTTTCATTAAATAAGATTTAGCAAATTCTTTTGAGATTGTACTTCCATATTGAAGCATTGTTCCCATAGCAGTATCGCCATCAACATTAGCATTTTCTCTTTTGGCATCTTCTTCATGCGCTGATTTAAGTCCTAAACCTTCTATAGATTTTAAAAATTTATGTGTTTTCTTTTCATCAAAGAATAATTTTCTTGAATTATTTCTTCTTTCACGATAATCTGAAAAAGATTTATAAACATCTAAGTAACCTTTTTTTTCTAATTCTTCTTCAATCATATCTTGAATTTCTTCTATCTTAATCTTATCACTATCTCTTTTTTCAATTCTATTTATTACAGATTGATAAACTTTTTGAATATCTTTTTCGGTATATTCATGTTCACTTTCGTTATATTCATCATCTGCTTTTACACTATCAAACCCTTTTTTTATAGCAATAGCTATTTTAGAACCGTCAAAACTTACTTTTTTTCCGTTTCTTTTAACAACTATTATTTCATCTATTTTTTCTTCTACCACCTTGATACCTCCTACTCTAACTATCTAAATTGTAGTCTATATTTTAGTGTAAGTCAACTATTTTTTTGCATTTTTTTTAGTGTATTTTTTTTCAATATTTGTTTTGCCTTATATTTCAACAAAAAATCAAAAAAAATATTTTTTTAATTTTACACTTTTTTACTTTTTTTAATTTTTTTAAATTTTTATTTTTTTGATTTTTTCATATTTTGTTATAATATAAGCGTTAAATCAATTTTTCAATTTTTTAATTTTTTAATTTTTTTCAAATTTTTAAAAAATTAAAAATAAACTATAACCCATTTTTTAAAAAAACATATATTAACACTAGGAGGTTGATTATATTGAATTTTTCAGATAGTTTTTTTAAAAAAGTCGAGAAGAAAACTAATGTCGGAAAGGATACTATTTTAGATCTTGCTAATAAGTTACAACAAGGTGATATGAAAGATGAAAATACATTAAGAGAGGTTATTAGAGAATTAGGTAAAATGACTGGAAAAGAAGTTTCTAAAGAAAAAGAGGACAAAATTATAAGTGCGGTTCAAAATGATAAGGTTCCTAAAGATATAGATAAATTTATTTAATTGTAATATGTTTAAATCTACTTTCATATAGTTTAGTGACAAGAAAGTAGGGATTAAATGGAAAAAATAGAAATTATAAGAAGTATTACCGAACGAACAGGTGGCGATTTATATTTAGGTGTAGTTGGAGCTGTTAGAACAGGTAAATCAACTTTTATTAAGAAAGTTATTGAAAATTTAGTTGTACCAAATATTGAAGATGAATATGAAAAGAAAAGAACATTAGATGAAATTCCACAAAGTGCTCAAGGAAAAACAATTATGACAACTGAACCAAAATTTGTTCCTAGTAATGCTGCTCTTATTAAAATTGATGATTTTACATCAAACATAAGATTAGTTGATTGTGTTGGTTATGTTATTCCAGAAGCTAAAGGATACGAAGATGAGAATGGTCCACGCATGGTTAAATGTCCTTGGTACGATGAAGAAATACCATTCGTTGAAGCAGCCGAAATTGGCACTGAAAAAGTAATTAGAGATCACTCTTCTATTGGTATTGTTATTACAACTGATGGATCATTTGGAGAAATTAATCGTTCTAGTTACATAGAAGCCGAAGAAAGAGTTGTAAATGAATTAAAAGAAATAGGAAAACCATTTATTGTTGTTTTAAATTCAGCTCATCCAATGCTTCCAGAAACAGAAAGATTAGCAGAAAAACTTAAAGAAGATTATGGTGTACCTGTATTACCAATTAGTGTTGAAAATATGAATGAAATTGATATGTATAATATATTACGAGAAGCTCTTTATGAATTTCCAGTATTAGAAGTTAATGTCGATATGCCTGAATGGATTGCATGTCTATCTCCTAATAATTGGTTAAAAAAAATATATATTGAAAAAATAAGGGAAAGTGTTACTGAAATAGATAAATTGAAAGATATTGAGCTTATAACTAATCATTTTAGTGATTGTGAATATATAAGTAAAGCATATCTATCTAATGTTGATACTTCAACTGGTATTGTAACTGTTTCTCTAGAAGCTCCTTCTAACTTATATAACGAAATATTGAAAGAAATAATCCAAGTAGATATTTCAAATAAAGCTGAGCTTTTAAAATTATTTCAAGAATATAATGAAGCAAAACAAGAATATGATCAAATCAAATCAGCACTTAAAATGGTTAAACAAACAGGTTATGGGGTAGCTTCTCCATCACTTACTGATATGAAATTAGATACTCCTGAAATAATAAAACAAGGTAGTCGTTATGGAGTTAAATTAAAAGCAACTGCTCCTTCTATACATATGATACGTGTAGATGTAGAATCAACATTTGAACCTGTTATAGGTTCTGAACTTCAAAGTAAAGAATTAATTAATTACTTAATGCGTGATTTTGATACTAATCCAGATAATATTTGGAAAAGTGAAATTTTTGGAAGAAGTTTAGATGTCATTGTTAAAGAAGGTATTCAAGCTAAACTATCACTTCTACCTGAAAATGTTAGATTTAAATTATGTCAAACTTTAACTAAATTAGTTAATAAAGGGTCAGGTAATCTATTTGCTATTGTTTTATAAAAAGACATTTTGTCTTTTTTTTGTTGACATATAAAAAATAATTTATTATAATAACTCATTGTAAAAAAAAGGGGGAATATTTATGGACTATGATGTAGAAATGTTAAAACTTTATTTTGAAGAAAATAATTTTACTGAAAATGAAAAAAAATTTTTATTAAATAAAAATCCTTTTGATGAAAATTATAGTTCATGGGAAAAACAATCTAAACGTGATAATAGGATATTTGCACATATTTTGAAAAAGGAAACTATTATTCCTAAAAACACTAAAATTCAAGAAATTTCTATTCATAAAGATAATAGTGTTGGTAAATACTTACAAAATAATGAAGTATATCATAATATTTGTTCAATTGATGATAACTTAAATAAAATTTTATTAACCAAAAATTTATTATTAATAAAAGGATTCTTTCATAATGAAAAATATTTATTACAAAAATCATATAATTTGGGTATACCTTTTATTGCAGGTATATGTAGTACTAATAATGATTATTATACTAGAATGAAAAATTTTTATGTTAACATATTAAACGAAATAAAAGATGCTAGTATAATTGAAAAACAAAATCATAATCAAAAAATTATTATATTAAATTCACAAAAAAATAGAAAATCTTAAAAATTTTCTATTTTTTATATTTACTAATAAATTCTTCTTTATACTCTAGAAGTTTATTATTTTTTATAGCTACTCTTAAATCTTCGGTTAATTTTGTTAAAAATCTTATATTATGAATTGAAATAAGTCTAGCTCCAAATGTTTCATTACAAGTTATTAAATGTCTAATATAAGCTTTTGTATAATTTTTACATGCATAACAATCACAAGTATTATCAATTGGAGTAAAATCTTCTTTATATTTAGCATTTTTAATATTAATTCGCCCATTTTCTGTAAAAGCATTACCATGTCTAGCTAAACGAGTAGGCAAAACACAATCAAACATGTCAATACCTCTTATTACACCTTCAATTATATCAATTGGTTCTCCTACTCCCATTAAATATCTAGGTTTATCTTCAGGCAAATAAGGTATACTTAAATCAATAGCTGTATACATATCATCTTTACATTCTCCGTCATTAGCAACGCCACCTATACTATAACCATCAAAATTCATTTTAACAGTTTCTGTAGCGGATAATTTTCTTAAATCTGGATATATACCTCCTTGAACAATTCCAA
>CANRLQ010000023.1 GCA_947631525.1 uncultured Bacilli bacterium
CATCATTTTAGTTAAAATATATTGAGCTTGATTAGTATCTTGATACTCATCAACTAAAACATATTTATATAATTCTTGATACTCTTTTAAAACATCTGGATTTTCATTTAATAATTTAATCGGTAATAATAATAAATCATCAAAGTCAATAGAATTACTTTTAAATAACATTTGCTCATATTTTTTATATATTTCAACTACTTTTTGTTCAAATTCACAATTAGCATATTTACTATATTCATCTGCATTCATGAGTTCATTTTTAGCACCACTTATTTTACTTTTGATAGCTTTTGGATTATATTGTTTAGGATCTAAATTAAGTTCTTTCAATATTTTTTTTATTATAGTTAACGAATCATCACTATCAATAATTGTAAAATTCGATTTATAATTTAATAAATTATAATGTTTCTTTAAAATTGCAAGACCAAATGAATGAAATGTTGATATTTGCATATTATAGCCAATATTCCCTAACATTTTTATAATTCTATCTTTCATTTCATTAGCTGCTTTATTAGTAAATGTAATAGCTAAAATATTATCAGGACTTATTCCTTTTTCTAGTATTAAATAAGCTATTCTTGTTGTAAGAACCCTAGTTTTCCCTGAACCTGCTCCAGCTAAAACTAAAAGTGGTCCCTCTGTTGTCATAACAGCTTCTCTTTGGCATTCGTTTAAGTTATCTAAGTTCATACTATCACCATATTTATTTTACCATATTTTAGCCGTTTCTTATTATTTTTTTGTTTATATAATAATATAAGGAGGGATTATTATAAAATTTTTTAAAGAATTATATGAAGATGCTTTAAATATCAAGAAAAAAGATCCAGCCGCTAGAAACATATTGGAAGTTATTATTTTATATCCAGGCTTTCATGTTTTAGTAACACATAAAATAGCTCATTTTTTTTATAATATAAAACTTTTTTTCATTGCTCGTTTAATTTCACAAATATCAAGATTTTTTACAGGAATTGAAATTCATCCTGGTGCTAAAATCGGAAGAAGATTATTTATCGACCATGGTATGAGTATTGTTATTGGTGAAACTTGTGAAATAGGTGATGATTGTACTATTTATCATGAAGTAACGCTAGGTGGTACAGGAAAGGATAAGGATAAAAGACATCCAACTTTAGGTAATAATGTAATGGTAGGAGCTGGTTCTAAAGTGTTAGGCCCAATAAATATAGGAAATAATTCTAAAATAGGAGCAGGTAGTGTTGTAGTTAAAGATGTAGAAGAAAATAAAACTATCATTGGAAACTATGCTAATATTTTAAAAAATACTTAATCATTTTTATTTTAGCAAATAAGTATTTTTACTTATTTGTTTTTTGTTGCAAAAATTTAACATATTTGATATTATTTATATGATAGGAGGATAAAATGGAAAACGAAGTTAATGAAAAAGTAGTAAAAAACCAACATGGACCTTTGTACTGGTTAATGGTAATATTAGTTTTATTTATTATAATTTTAATAAGTATTACTATTGGTGAAAAAATTAGCAAAACAAAAGTTAACAATGAAAACAATAGTGAAACATCTGAAACAAATAAAACAGAAGAAATTGTTAAATTAAATGATGAACAAAAAAATGAAATAGCAAGTAAAATTGCCATATTAGTAGGTAGTTCTAATTATACTGGTGGAAAATTAATTAAATGTGGGAATCTTAATACCAATAAAAAAGTATTCCAAGGTACTTTAAATGAAGATGATAAAGCATTTATTATAACTAGAACAGCTAAAGAAACTGAAACAAAAATAAATGAAAAAAATGTTAAGTTTAAGAATGAGGAAATTCAAAATTATATTTATGAAGAAACATATCCTGCCATTACTAAAAACGATTATGATACCAATTACAAAAAAGTATTTGGTTCATTACCAACCAATTATCCAGATAGAATTGAAGGTTGCCCATATTATGATTTTGAACTTAATTCAAAACAATATTTCTTTATTGGTGGATGTGGAGGTGCTTCTCCAGCTACTACAGAATATTTAATATATATAGATGATTATAATGTTAATAACAAAACTGTTACTATAACTACTTATGTTGGATTTATATATAAAGCATTCGGAACTATTAACAAAACATATTCCGATTTAGAGTCAGATGATTATGATGAAAATGATTTACCAGTAAATAAAGAAGTTAAGGCTAGTTCAATAACAGAAGAAAATAAAACTGAATTTGCTAAATACAACTTCATTTTTGAAAAAGCAGAAGATGGAGAATACTACTTTAAATCAACAGAAAAAGCTAATTAAAAAAAGAATATTTCTATTCTTTTTTTTATACATTAGATAATTCTTTTAGTGTTTTTATATTAATATTAAAATTGGAATCTAAAACTTTATCTATTATTTGATTATCTAACTTATTTTTTATAATTTTATCTAATTTTCTTGCTCCAAAATCTTTATAATTAGAAAGTTTTAATATTTCGTTAGTTATATTTTTATCTATAGTTACAGTGATATCTTTTTCTAAATACTTCTTCTTTAAATTATTTAATTTTTTAGTTATGAGTTCTTTTATATTTGCTTCATTTAAATCATTAAAAATAATTATATTATCTATTCTATTTACAAACGATAAAGAAAAATTCTCTTTTATTTTATTTAAAATAATATCATTATTTTTTTTATTAAATCCAACATGAATATCATTAAATCCAACATTTGATGTCATAATAATTGTTACATTATCAAATCGAACAATTCTTCCTTCCGAATCTTTAATTTTTCCCTCATCCAATATTTGATAAAATAAGTTAATAATAGATTTATTAGCTTTTTCTATTTCATCTAATATAAGAACTGAATATGGTTTATTTCTAATTTCTTCTAAAATATTTTTATTATCATTATACCCGATATAGCCTGGAGGTGCCCCAACTATTTTACTTACACTATGTGGTTCTGAAAATTCACTCATATCTAGTCTTATAACATTATTCTCGCCAACCAAACTTTCCCCAAATAATTTTGCAAGAGCTGTTTTTCCTACTCCCGAAGGCCCTGCAAACATAAATGAATAACATGAATTATTATCCTTAAAACCTAATTTAATTTTTTTAGCACTTTTTATTACCTCTTTTAAAGCATATTCTTGACCTATAATGTTTTCTTTTAGATTATTTTCTATATTTTTTATAGCAACATTAGTTTCTTTTAATAATTCATATATTGGTATTTTAGTTTTAATATGAACAACTTCAGCTACATCTTGTTTTGTAACAATTTTTTTATTTTTTTTATAAAGTTTTAATTCAATATTATTTATTTCATCCATTATAATATTTTCATTTTCTTTATATTTTGAAGCTAGAGAAAAATTATTATTTAAAATAGCTTCATTTTTTTTATTTGATATAAATTCGTATTCTTTTCTTAAATCATTGTATTTTTTTACTTCTTTGCTTTCTTTCAAACTTACTTTGGCACATACTTCATCTAATACATCAATAGATTTATCTGGCTGATTTCGATCATAAATATATTTTTCTGATAAATCAATAATTGTATCTATTATTTCATCTTTTATTTCAACCATATGATATTTTTCATAAATTGGTTTTAATTTATTTAAAATATTTTTTACTTCTTTTTTATCAGGTATTTCGATTTGTATTTTTTGAAATCTTCTTTCTAAAGCAGAATCTTTTTCAATGAATTTTTTATATTCATCAGTTGTAGTTGCTCCTATACATCTTAGTTTACCGCGAGCTAAAGCTGGTTTAAAGATATTAGAAGCATCTATTGCTCCTTCTGCACCTCCTGCTCCTACTAAAGTATGAATTTCATCTATAAATAAAATTATATCATCATTCTCTTCACATTCTTTTATTATTTTATTTACTCTTTCTTCAAATTCTCCACGATATTTAGTTCCAGCTACAGCACTTGCCATATCTAAACTAATTATTTTTTTATTTTTCAAAAACATTGGTGCTTCTTTACTAACAATCATTCTGCTTAATTCTTCAACAATAGCTGTTTTCCCTACTCCTGCTTCTCCAATTAGTAATGGATTGTTTTTAGTTCTTCTTGATAATACTTCTAATAATCTTTTTATTTCTTTATCTCTTCCAACAACAGGATCTAGTTTATTTTCTAAGGCTTTTTTTGTTAAATCTATACCTAACTCTTCTAGCAATAATTTTTTACTTTTCTTTCTTTTTTTAGAATGTGTAAATGAATATGAAAAATCTTTGTAAAGCTTATCTAAATCAATATTCATTCCAAGCATGATACGTATTGCTACTCCTTCTCCTTCTTCTAACATAGCAACAAATAAATGTTCAATTGTTACTTCACCATTATTATTTTCTTTACTATCAATTATAGATGTTTCAATTACACGTTTTAAAAGTGGTGTATATAAAAACCATTTGCTTTCTTCTTTACCTATTCCAATAATGTTAATTATTTCTTCTCTTAAGCTATTATAATCAAGATTATATTCTTTTAAGCTTTTACTAATGTTATTATTATTTTTTAAAATAGCAAGTAAAAGATGTTCACTTCCAACATAAGGATGTTTTAAATTTGCCATCTCTTTTTTAGCTTCTACTAATATATTTCTAGCTTCATTTGTAAAATTACCAAACATATAATCTTCCTTTCCATTATCATTCTATGTTTATAATGATTAAAAAGTAATTATTTTAATCAACAAATTTCTAATTTTAGTAATATTAAAAACCTCGTTTCTTAAATAAACGAGGTTTTATTAAATTGTTTTCAATTTTTAAATACTTGATTATTTTTATTGTGCATAAAATTAAATCTAATCATTAATTATTGTCTGAGTACTAGCTGTTAAGTAATCTTTACCATCATGTATCATTCCATACAATGTACCATTTGATGTAAACGTTATACTTGGAGTTGTACTTGTTGTCTTATACCATGTATCAGCTGTTATTGTTGTTGTTGCTCCACTACAATTACCTGGATTTTCTTCTGTTCCACATGATGATACATCGACATCACTTGTTGCATTAACTGTTGATTTAAAATAATATGTTGGGTTTGTTACATTACTTATTGTATATGTTATTTTAACTTTTTTAATTTGTTCTTCTGTATCTGATTGTATACTTGTAACATCAAAACTTACTGTTGTTTTACCTGTTTGGGTATTTTCTTTTACTTCTTTTGTTAAACCTGAACCATTTGTTGTTGTTAACTTATAATAATATGTTTGTCCACTTGTTAAATCACTTATCGTACATGTATTATTGGCAACTGTTCCATTACTTCCATAGCTTTCACTTGTTCCATATTCACATGTTGTTTCTTTTATTTCTGATTCACTATCTGTTGCTGTATATGGTATTATCATACTTGTTGTTGTTTTTAATACTGTACCTAATATTAAATTTGGAATTGTTGAATCTATTTTACTTTCTCCATATGTTGATAAACCTGATATATTTACTTCATCACTTATTAATGCATAGATTGTACCATTATTTCTTATAGTTATTATTGGTTCATTATTGTTTGTCTGTTCATACCAGTATCCTGCTTTCATTTCTGTTGTTTTATTTTCACTACAATTTTCTAAATTTGGTTCTACTTCATTTCCACATTCTCTTACTTCTTCACTACTTGTTCCTCCCATAGTTGTTTTATAATAATATTTACCATTTTCTATTCCTTCAGTATCATATTTTATTTTTATTTCTTTACTTTGCGCATATTCTGTATCACTTGGATTTTTACTATATATTTCAAATGTTGGATTATTTAATTCTTTTGTTGCTACTTTCTTACTTACTACTGATTTCATTCCTTTTCCATTGGTACATCTTACTTTTATTTTATATACTTCTCCTGCTTTTAATTTGTCAAATGTATATTTGTTTTTTAAACCTCCATTTATCCATGTTTTCCCATCATCATTACTATATTCATATCTTGCTATTTCTGTTTCAGGATCACTACATGTTGCTTGAATTTTTATTTTATCAGTATAACTTTCATAGTTTGCTGATATTACTGGCTGTGTAAAATCTTCATACACTCCTTCACAACTTCTATTATCTATTATTTCATAATCGGAACTATTTCCTTTTCCAACTGTTACTCTTACAGCACTATTTAATGGTATTTCCTTTTTTGTTTTTACATCAATTAATGGTTTGCTTAATTTTTTTGCCTCTACTAATGTTTCTATATTTATACAATAACTTTCACCTTCAATTTTATTTTTAAAATATTCATTATTATCTTCTATATATAATTGGGTTGCTTCATAAATTATTTGCTTTTCCAAATCACTTATTTGTCCTTTTTGGTCATTTAATCTATTTAACATTGTTGGTAGTAACAATACTGTTATTAATGATATTATAAATATGGTTGCTACTACCTCTATTAATGTAAAGCCTCTTTCTTTATTTTCTAGCATATTTTATACTCCTTTTACCATTATTATTTCAATATTTATTATACAAAAAAACCAGTGGTTTTTCAACTAGTTTTTTTTATAAATTATTTCATTTTTTTCTCCAATTTTTTAATAAAATTTTCTGTATTACTTTCATATATATTAGGTGTAAATTCCTTACTTATTTCAAACAAATCATCTAAATTATTATTTTTATCAAGTTCTAATATATAACCTCCTTCACTAAATTTTTTAACTAACTCTTCTTGATGATTATCGATATGTTCACCATATTCAGGCAATCTTGAACAAGCTATAATTTTTTTTCCTTTTTTAAGAGGCTCTACAATAGAACCTGTACCACCATGCGTAATTATTAAATCGGCCATATCAACTAATTTTTCCATAGTATCATAGTTAAAAAAGTTATAAATTTCCAATTTATCACTTTCATATTTGGTATGACCTGCTTGAACGACTATTCGATCTTTAATATTACTTTTTTCTATATAATCTAACAATCTTTTAAATTGTTCTTTTTGGGTACCTAATGTAACTAATATCAATATATCCACCCCCAATATTCTGCTTTTGGATAATATTTTTTCATCGATTCCCATTGAACAACGAAGGTAGTTGCTATAGGGTATACTAATCTACCAGATAATGTTGGGCTATCATTTTTAGCAAAACTTTCAATAAAAATTACTTTTCTTCTAAATAACCAACCTATATAACACATAGGTACTGCTGTATGAGTGCCTGTTGTCACAATAACATTAGGTCTATATTTAACAAATAAATAAAATGATTTTATAATATTAAATAAAAATTTAAATATGTAAGTAAATAAATATTTTCTAGAGCCATATACTAAATATTCCATATTGTATTTTTCTTTAAAATTTTTAGTTACTTCTGTTTTTTCAGTAATTAAAACATAATTATAATCTTTAAACATATCTTTTAATTGTAATAATTGAGTTAAATGACCACCAACACTAGATATAAACATTACTTTCAATTTATATCATCTTCTAACTGTTTACTGTTATCCCTTACATAATTTAATGATATAGCTAATATAGCTAAATAAATAGGTGTTATTAACGAATCATAAAAGAAACTTTCGTAAAACATAATTAATATTACAACGGTATATATAAGACCATTATATAAAATTATTTTATTTGCTCCGTAGTAATAATAATGTTTAATAATCAAATACATAATCATTATAAGAATTATGATAAACATACCAAATCCAAAAATACCAGTTTCAGCTAAAATATGCATATAGTTATCATGAGGATACCCAAATCTATCAACAATATATTTATCATAATTTTTCTTTACATCAAAATAATTTTTATATGCTCCAAAACCTACACCAAATAAGTAATTATCTTTTATAACTTTTTTTGATATTGTTTTAAATTGATTTCTGGTTACAATTGAATAATCAACTTCTTCACCATAGCTTATATTTTTATTATTTGTTTCTTCTACATTTTGTACCATACTATTATTATACATACCATTTTTCTTTAATAGTGATGTAGGAATAACTTCAATAACAGCTGATTTAAAAGCACTTCTTACTTGTAAAAACATAGAAAAAGTAATAATAATTGTTAAAATAATAAATATACTCTTTTTTAATAATTCAGGTATTTTTTTAATATTAATAAGCATAATTATGAAGATTGATCCTAGAAATAATAAATAAGCAGATCTAGCATATGTTAATTCTAAATTTAAAATTGTTAAAATTATTAGTGTATTAATTAATAAATAATACTTAATTTTTAATTTTTTAGTTTGTAATAATACCATATAACCAATAATAAAGACAAATACACAAAATAAACCATGATATATAGGGTTAGTCATTGTTGACATTACTCTTCCAATTATTCCTTCATATTTACCAACACCAGTATAATTTAAATTAAAAGTAAATATATAAGTTATTACACCATATATCATAACTATTAACGATGTAAATAAAAATACTTTTAAAAACATTTTATATTGATCTTTTGTAAATTTATTTATATAAAGAATAACAAAGAAAATAAAATATAATAAGAATTTAAAAATAGTATATAATGTAGTTATAATACTAGTTGTTTTAATTAAAGAAAACGAGGTTGTTAATAAAAACAGTATATATAAATAAATATATCCTTTTTTTATTTTTCTAACTTCTTTTTTATTTTTTAAAATATCATAAATACCTACGACATTAAATATAAAAATTAATAAAACTCTTATCGGAATCATATCTAATGATTTTGGTATTAAAGGAAATACAAATATTAAAATTAATAATAATTTATATGTTAAGTCTTTTATTTTCATTTTAATTTCCTTTCTATATTTTTATAAAAACTTCCAATTAAATAATAAAACTTAGTGTATGTTTTTAAATTACTATAATAATTTTTATCAATAATTTTATTTTCTTTTAATAAATCGATATATAAATAAACTTTTTCTTTTGCTTCTTTTTTATTATTAACAATATTATTAATAATATAATTTAACATTTTTCTAATTGAGTATTTTATAACATTATCATCTAAGGTTACTTGTGAACTTAATATTTCATAATTTTTAACTAAATCATTAAATGTGTCCTTATTAAGATTCTGCATAATTGAATCTTTCTCACCTTCTCTATATCTTCTATAGTAGTAATATTTATTTATTGTTGTTATTTTTATATTTTTAAGCATTATTTGAGCTGTAAAATTATGATCTTCATGTTTTAAATTAGGAATAAATTTTATACCTTTTAATATTTTTCTAGAATATAGTTTACAACATACCGATGTAGTAGCAATAATATCTAGTTTATCCTTATAATAAAAAGTTTCATTTTTACTTATATATTTATCAAAATAATATCCATAATATCCTTTTGAATCAAAAGCATTTATTTTACCGATTACTAAATCTGATTTTTCTTTTTTTATCGTTTCATACATATCTTTTAAAGTATCTTTATCAAGATAATCATCTGAATCTAAAAACATTATATAATTACCTGTACTAATATCAATTCCATTATTTCTAGAAATAGAAAGGCCACTATTTTTTTGATTTATTAATTTCCAATTGTTTTTAGAAATATATTTTTTTATAATATTTAAACTTTTATCCTCAGAACCATCATTAATGATAATAACTTCTAATTTTCTTTTGTCAATTGTTTGATTTTCTACTGATATAAGACATTCATCAATATATTTTTCAGTATTATAAACGGGTATTATTAAACTAATTTTATCCATAGTTCACCTTCTTTATATAAATGATGGTAGTATTTTTATTTTTTATACAAAAAAAACATAATTTAATTATGTTTTAGATTTTTTAAAAAATTAATATGATCTTTATAAAATAAATCATCTGGTTTTACTTTAAATATTTTAGCTATTTTAGTAGCCATATCATAAGTTAATCTTCTATGCCCATTTTCTATTTGTGAATAAAATGGTTTACTAATTTTAAGTTTATCAGCCATATACTGTGATGTATATCCTAGCTCATTTCTCATTTGTTTCAATTTTAAATACATAAACTACCTCCACTTATATTATAACATATGTATACTGCTAGTGTACTGTTTTTTTACAAATATTATTATAAAATATAATTGAATAGAGACTTGTAGTATTTGTATAGGTGGTGAAAAATGGTTACGAATAATGAACTTAGTGAAAAGTATAATATCTTTAGAAATAATGTTAAACATTACCGAAAAAATTTGAAATTATCTCAAGAAGAACTTGCAGAAACAGCTGATGTAAGTACATCATATATTAAACAAATCGAATCAAATAAAGAATATAAAAATATTTCGTTAACCGTCATTTTAAAACTTTCTAAAGCTTTGAATGTTAGTGTTGATAAATTATTTGAAGTCGAAATTAAAAACGTCAAATGACGTTTTTTTTATAATTCAACATTATGATAAATGTGTTGAACATCTTCTATATCATCAAGCATATTAATTAAACGATTAAAAATTTCTAATGATTCATTATCTAATGTTACTTTATCTTTAGGTAACATAGAAATTTCATCTATTTCAAAATCAATATCTGGTTTTACTTTTTCAATAGCATCTTTTAAGGCATGTAAATCTTTAGGATTACCATAAATAATTACCATATCTTCATTTACTTCTATATCATCTATATCTAAATCAGCATTTATAATTGCATCCATTACTTCTTCTTCTGTTAATCCTTTAAAGCCAATAATACATAAATTATCATAATTAAATGATACAGAACCTTGAACTCCTATTTTACATTTACATTTATTTAGTGCTGCTTTAACATTACTTATTGATCTATTAACATTATCTGTCAAACAATCAACAATAACAGTAGAGCCAGCTGGTCCAAATATTTCATAGCTAACTTTTTCATATGATTCGTCAACTCCACTATTTACTTTATCAATAGCTCTTTTTATAATATCAGCTGGTACCTGTTCCTTTTTTGCTCTTTCTATTAATCTTTTTAAAGAAGCGTTTGAATTTGGATCGACACCACCTTTTTTAGCTACATCATATATTTCTCTAGCGTACATAGAATATAATTTTGCTTTAGCAGCACCTGTTTTTTGAATACTTGCTTTTCTAACTTCATAAGCTCTTCCAAATAATTGTATATCTAATTTCATATAAATCACTCTTTCTAATTACATAACCATTTTACATTATTTTATTCTTTTTGACAACAAAATAGAAAAAATTATCATTTTAAATGATAACTTATTCTTTTTTATTTAATAAATTATTAATTTCTTGTTTTGCTTTTTCTACTGTACTCATATCTGGTTCCATAACATATAGTTTTTGTCCAGCATATGAATATGTATAATTACTGCTATCTTTTCCATTAACACTTTGTGATTTAATATCCCAAGATGGCATACTATCTATTTGATCCTTAATTAATTTTGTTAAACTACTCATTTTCATATTTGTTTCAAAACTTCCATCTAATGAATTAAGTAGACTATTATATTTTGTTATAAGTGTTTTTGAACTTAAAACCTTATCCATAATAGCTGTTATTACAGCCTGTTGATTTTGTACTCTATGACGATCTCCTTCTTGATATATATATCTTTCACGAGCAAAAGCTAAGGCCTTTTCTCCATTCATATGGTTAGTTCCTACTTTAAATGATACTTTACGATTTGTATAAGCAACAAAACTTTTATCAGAGTAAACATCTATTCCACCAATTATATCAACTACATCTATTAATGTAGTAAAGTTAACACGTACATAGTAGTTTATATCTATACCAAATAAGTCCTCTAAAGTTTTTACTGATGTATCAACTCCATAAATTCCTGCATGTGTTAATTTATCTCTAAGTCCTTTTTTACCATGTAATTGTACATAATAATCTCTTGGAATTGATGTAAGTAATATTTGATGCATTTTTGGATTTACAGTTACAATCATATTAACATCGCTTCTAGATACTGATTGTATCTT
>CANRLQ010000024.1 GCA_947631525.1 uncultured Bacilli bacterium
AAAGAATCTAATTTATCTAATATTTTATCTTTTTCTAATCCTGTTAATTTACGTAAACGCATTTCTAATATTGCTTCTGTTTGAACTTCATCTAAAGTAAATCTTTTCATTAATTGTTCTTTAGCTGTTACATCACTATCTGATTCCCTAATTATTTTTATAACAGCATCTAAATTTGCTAAAGCTATTTTTAATCCTTCTAATATATGAGCTCTTTTTTCAGCTTTATCTAAATCAAAGCGTACTCTACGATAAATTACTTCTTTTTGGAAATCAATATAATTACTAATTATTTCTTTTAATCCTAATATTTGTGGTTTTCCTTGATGTAACATCAACATATTTATTCCATATGATGATTGTAATGGTGTATGTTTATATAAGTTGTTTAAAACAACATTTGGATTAGCATCTCTTTTTAATTCTATAACTATTTTCATTCCATCTTTAAAGGATGTTTCTTCTCTTAAATCAGCTATTCCATCAATTATTTTATCTCTTACTAATTCAGCAATTTTGGTAATAAGTGATGAAGTATTAACTTGATATGGAACTTCAGTTATTATTAACTCACAACGATCTTTTTTCTCTACTATATCAACTTTACCTCTTATTGATATAGTACCTTTCCCTGTTTCAAAAGCTTTTTTTATTCCACTATTTCCTAAAATACTACCTCCAGTTGGAAAATCCGGACCTTTAACATATTCCATAAGACCTAATACATCAATATCTTTATTATCAATGTATGCTACACAACCATCTATTACTTCTCCTAAATTATGTGGTGGAATATTAGTAGCCATACCTACAGCAATTCCCATTGTTCCATTTACTAAAATATTAGGAAATCTTGATGGTAAAACTTTTGGTTCTTTTCTTGTTGCATCAAAATTATCTTCAAAATCTACTGTATCTTTATTTATATCACGTAAAAGCTCCATTGCTATTTTTGATATTCTTGATTCTGTATAACGATAAGCTGCAGCTTGACTTCCATCTATTGATCCAAAGTTTCCATGGCCATCAATAAGAGGATGTAGATAACTAAAATCTTGTCCCATTCTGACCATTGCATCATATACAGCTGTATCCCCATGAGGATGATAATTACCAATAACAGCTCCTACTGTTTTTGCACATTTTACATAAGCTTTATCTGGAGTAAATCCTGATTCTAACATTGTATATAAAATACGGCGATGCACAGGTTTCATACCATCCCTTAAATCTGGTAAGGCACGAGATATAATTACACTTAATGAATATTCAATAAATGAATCTTGCATTTCTTTTACAATATTACTCTCTTTTAAATTATCCATAATTTTTCACCTCTAAATATCTAAATTTTTTGCATATGGTGCATATTCTTCAATAAATTGTCGTCTAGGTTCTACTTCTTCTCCCATTAATGTTTCAAACACTTGATCAGCAAGCATTGCATCTTCTATTGTTATTTTTCTAAGTGTACGATGTTCTATATTCATTGTTGTATCACATAATTCATCTTTGTCCATTTCCCCTAAACCTTTATTACGATTAATAGTATATTTAGTTGTTTCTGGAAGTGTACTTAGATATTCATTTAATTCATCATCTGTTAATATAAATTTAAATGTTTTTCCATGTGTTACTTTATAAAGAGGAGGTTGAGCAACATATACATGTCCTGTTTCAATAATAGGTCTAAAGAAACGATAAAATAAAGTTAAAAGCAATGTTCTAATATGAGCTCCATCGACATCTGCATCAGTCATTATTATAATTTTATGATATCTTAATTTACTTAAATCAAATTCTTCTCCAATACCTGTACCAAAAGCTGTTATCATACTTCTTATTTCTTCATTACTTAATATTCTATCTAATCTTGCTTTTTCTACATTTAATATTTTTCCTCTTAAAGGTAAAATTGCTTGAGTTTTAGCATCTCTACCTTGTTTAGCTTGTCCACCTGCTGAATCACCCTCAACTATAAATATTTCAGATTCTTTTGGATCTTTTGATGAACAATCAGCTAATTTTCCCCATTGATTTGTAAGTTCTAATCCACCTTTTCTTCTTGTTAATTCTCTTGCTCTTTTAGCGGCAACTCTTGCACGTGAAGCTGTTATTGCTTTTTCTATTATAATTTTTGCTTCTTCAGGATGTTCTAATAAAAATCTTTCAAAGCCAGATGAAAAAACATTATCCGCTAATTTTCTAACTTCTGAATTTCCAAGTCTTCCTTTTGTTTGTCCTTCAAATTGTGGATTAGGATGTTTACAAGAAATGATCATTGTTAATCCTTCTTTTACATCATCACCTGTTAATGATTCATCTTTTTCTTTTAAAATATTATTCTTTTTAGCATAATTATTAATAACACGTGTTAAAGCTCTTCTAACTCCTTCTTCATGTGTTCCACCATCATGTGTATTAATGTTATTTACAAAAGAATAAATATTATCATTATAGCTTGAATTATATTGCATAGCTACTTCAAATGTAACATTTTCTTCTTCACCTTCTAAATAAATAATTTCTTCATGAATTGGAGTTTTATTATGATTTAAATATTTAACATATTCTTTGATTCCACCTTCATATAAGAAAGTTTCACCAGTTGTATCATCTTGATCTCTATCATCTCTTAATGTTATTCTTAAACCTTTATTTAAAAATGCTAATTCACGAGTTCTAACTTTTAATGTTTCATAATCATAAATATCAGTATCAAAAATTGCTGGATCTGGTTTAAAAGTAACTGTTGTTCCTGTACGATTAATATCACATTTATCTATTTCAGTTAATTTTTGTACTATTTTTCCACCATTTTCAAATTTAGCTTCATATACTTTACCATCTTTATAAACATTAACATTAACCCTTGTAGATAATGCATTTACAACACTAGCACCTACGCCATGAAGTCCTCCAGATACTTTGTATCCACCTCCACCAAATTTTCCACCAGCATGTAATACTGTATATACTGTTTCTACAGTTGATAAACCTGTTTTTGGATGTATTCCAACTGGAATTCCACGACCATCGTCTTTTACTGTTATAGAATTATCTTTATTTATTATAATTTCTATATTTTTACAAAAACCTGCTAAAGCTTCATCAATTGAATTATCAACAATTTCCCATACCAAATGATGTAATCCTTTTACATCAGTAGTACCTATATACATACCAGGTCTTTTTCTTACAGCTTCTAGACCTTCTAATACTTGTATATCAGATGAATCATAATGTTCTATTTTTTCTGCCATCTACTAAACATCTCCTTCTAATTTTATATTTCCATCTTTTATTTCTATAATATTAGATTTTTTTATTATTTTTTTATCTATATTATTTAAATCTGTTGTTGTAATAATTACTTGAATTTCATTTTTTAAATACTTTAATAAATTATTTTTTTTATTTTCATCTAACTCGCTAAAAACATCATCTAATAATAATATAGGATATTCTCCTTTATATTTTTTGAAGATATCTATTTCACTCAATTTAAGTGAAATTATAGCAATTCTTTGTTGGCCCTGTGAACCATAATTTTTTAAATTTGATTTATCAATATAAAATTCTAAATCATCTCTATGAGGACCTATTAATGTAGATTTTAATTTAAATTCTTTTTCTTTCATTTCATTTAATTTTTCTTGTAATTTTTTCTTTAATTCTAAATTATCTAAATTATCTAAATTAATAGAAGTTCTATATTTAATATTAAAATTTTCTATACCTGTTATATCAAAAAAAATGTTTTTTAAATTTAAATTAATTTTATCTACAAATTTTTTTCGCATTTTATAAATTATAATTGCCTTTTCAATTAAATAATTATTTAATATTTCTAAATAATTATTATCAATATATTGATTTTTTAAATAATCATTTCTTATTTTTAATATTTTATTATAATTATTTAAAACATCTAAATAACCACTATTTAATTGAGATAATTCTAAATTTAAAAATCTTCTACGTGTTGATGGAGCTCCTTTTATTAAATCTAAATCTTCTGGATAAAAAATAATGATATTCATTTTTGAAATGTAATCACTATTTTTTTTTATAATATTACTATCAATTTTTAATATTTTTTTTTTATTTTCTATTTTTATTTCTAATTTAGTTGAAATATTATTTTCTATTAAATTACCAGTTATTTTACAATTATGTTTATTTTTTTTTATCAAATTATTATCAATGAAAGAACGATAAGATTTTGTTAAACCTAATACATATATACTTTCTAATAAATTTGTTTTTCCTTGGCCATTTTCACCAATTAATATATTAAGATTTTTTGATAAATCTAATTTTAAAGAATCATAATTGCGAAAATTTATTATTTTTAAATTAGAAATATACATAATATCCCTTCTTTTTGTATTTTTTTATTGATTTTTAAATTTTTTTATTTTATTAATACTCCTATACACACTTTAAATTATATCATAAATAACGGTAAAATAAAACAATTTTTAAAAAAATACTACATTTAGTAGTATTTAAATAATTATATTTTTATGTTTTCTTAATACAGATTCTAACATTGTTGATCTTAAAATTTGATTTTTTAATGATGCATAAGAAATATTTATTTCTAATTCTTCTTCATTATTAAAAATTATTTTACTAAAATTATCAGTTTTTTGATAATTTTTTATATTCTTTAAAGATAACCAATAACAATCTTTAAATCTTGGAGAACTTGTTGGAAAAAAAATTATTTCATTTGTTTCTTCAATAACAATAGGACTTTTATAATTAACTCCTATTAAATTTTTTGTTCCTTCATGTCTGCCATTATATGAACTACCAAAATATTTACAACTACTATCAATTATTTGTGTTGTATTTTTATGAACTAAATAAGTATTTTCTTCTTCTATTACCTTTGATATTTTTTGATCAACTGGAATAATAGCAAGAGTACTTATATTTATTTCATAATTTTCTAACATAATATCACCTCCTGAATTAATACTCTTATACTACTTTAAAATATCAAAATTAATCATTTAATGTCGAAAAAAAAAGATATTTTTATCTTTTTTAATATGTTCTAATAGGAACAATTAATTGTACTAAATCATTAGTATTAATATCTCTTAAAATAAATGGTTGAACTTCACTATTAAATAAAATTTCAACATCTTCACATTCAAATGATTTTAAAGCATCTATCATATATTTTGATGAAAATGATATATTAAGATTTTTATTTTCATTGTTTTCTATTTCTACTATTTCTTCTACATTTCCTATTTCTGGAATGTTTGATGATATTTTCATTTGATTTTCATTTATTTCTAAATTAATTATATTTTTTTCTTCTTCAGTTGTTAATAATGAAGCTCTATCTATTGAATTATATAAATTATTTAAATTGACTTTTATATCTAATTTAAATTCATCTGGTATTAATTTAGAAGTATCTGGAAAAGCTCCATTTATTAAACTTGACATCATTATAATAGAATTAAATTTAAATATTACTTTATTATTGAAGATATGCATTTCTATGTCATCTTCTTCGTTATTATATAATTTTGTTAATTCTAATAAATTTTTATTTGGTATTATTATATTTATTTCTTCTTTTACTTCCTTATTTAATTCTATTTTCTTTTTTGATAAACGATATGAATCAGTAGCAATTGCTTCTAATATGTTATTATTTATTTTAAAATTAATTCCTGTTAATACTGGTCTTGATTCTTGATTTGATGTTGCAAAAATTGTTTGTTTTATTAAAGTAGAAAATACTTTTTTATTTATTAAAATAGGATTTTTACTATCACTTAAATCAATATTTGGAAAATCACTTGGATTATTTCCATTTAAAGTAAAAGATGATGTATTAGTTGTAATAATAATTCTGTTATCAATAACTTCTTCTATATTAATTATTGTGTTAGGTAATTTTCTAACAATATCATAAATAAATCTACCTGAAATTAATATTTCTCCTAAAGATTCTATTTTTTCTATATCTTTAGATGGAATAAATGTTTTTATAGCTATTTCATTATCAGTACTTATTAAATAAAGTCCATCGTTAGTTAATTCAAATTTAATACAATTAAGTACAGGAATAAGATTTTTACTAGATATTCCTTTAATTACATAATTTAAATGTTCAAATAAAATATTTTGTTTAATTTCTAATTTCATAAAAAACTCCTTTATATATATATTTATTTTAATTATTATTATTATTAAAGTGGAAAAAGTGGAAAAATATATTAATATATTATATTTTAACAAATTTAATGTGTTTATAAATTATAAGTAATTAACATAAATTAACATTATTTAATTTTATTTATTAATTTATTAACCTCATTTTCAAAATTTTTATCATTTTCTATTTGTTTTTTTATTTTATCAACAGAGTGCATAACAGTAGTATGATCTTTACCACCAAATTCAATTCCTATTTTGTTTAAAGATTCCTCTAAAATAGTTCTACATATATACATAGCTATTTGTCGTGGAACAGCAATACTTGCTACTCTTTTTTTAGATTTTAAATCTTCAATTTTGATATTATAATGATTTGCTACTATTTGTTGAACTTGATCAATTTTATTTTTTGAAATAATAGTTTTAGAAAAATAATCTTGTAACGCTTCAATAGCTAAATTTAAATTAATTTCTTCAATATTCATAATAGTTGCATAAGCAACTACTTTAGTAATAGCTCCTTCTAATTTTCTAATGTCACTTGTACAATTACTAGCAATATATTCTTTAACTTCTTTAGGAAAATTAATTGATAACATATTATTATTAATTTTATTATCAATAATATTCATTCTAAGTTCAAAATCTGGTGGAAAAATATTTATAGTAAGTCCCCAATTAAATCTTGTTAATAATCTCTCTTCAAGTAATTTTAAATCTTCAGGTGATCTATCAGAAGAAATAATAATTTGTTTATTGTTTCCATATAAATCATTAAAAGTATTAAAAAATTCTTGTTGTGTTTGATTGGCGTTTCCTAAATATTGAATATCATCTATAATTAAAACATCAATATCACGATACTTTTTTTTAAATATTTCCACATTATCAAAATTATTTTTATTTTTTTTACGTGTAATACCAATAAAATCTTCGATAAATCTTTCACAAGTAACATATAAAACACGTTTATTTTTATTTTTAACTATATAATTTCCAATAGCGTGCATTAGGTGGGTTTTTCCAAGACCACTATTACCATATATAAAAAGTGGATTATACATTTGTCCAGGATTTTCAGCAACTGCAAGGGCTGTAGCATGAGCAAATTTATTACTTTCTCCAACAATAAAATTATCAAAATTATATTTATTAATTAAATTTGTTTCAAAATTATTAATTGGTACCCCTATTTCATCCGTATTAATTTCAATATTACTATTTAATTCTTCTTCTAATAAATATTCAAATTTAAAATTAGATCCAGATACTTCTGTAAATACTTCTTCAATAATATCATTGTAATTTTCTTTTAAATTTTTCTTTTGAATATGCATTTGAACAATAACAATAGCTTTATTATCTTTTAGTTCATAAAGTTTTGTATTAGCGAACCAAGTATCATAAGATATTTTAGCAATTTTACCTTGAATTTTTTCTAAAAAAGAATTCCATAGTTTATTAGTATCCATATCTCACCACCTTTAATAAATGTCATACATTATTTTACATTTTTTTTATATAAAAAGCAAATAAAAAAGTGGAAAAATATTTATAAAATAAGTTTTTCACAACAAAATTTAGAAATAAATACTTAAAAATTAATTAAATTATATATTTTCCACTATAATTGTGGAAAAATAATTAACATAGATAAATACATGTTTATAAGTTTTCCACATATAATGTGTAAAAAATTAATTATCTTATAAAAATAAAACAAAATAAGATAATAATTTGTGGAAAACAATGTTAATAAATAAAAAAAATAATAATTATAAAATTTGTTATTAAAATATTTGACAATTAAATAAAATATATATATAATGTTAAAAGCAATAATTTATTAAGCAGGAGGTGTTTTATGAAAAGAACTTATCAACCAAATAATCGAAGAAGAAGTAAAAAACAAGGATTTTTAGCTCGTATGAAAAATGGGATAGTTACAAGAAGAAGAAAAAAAGGACGTAAAGTATTATCACGATAATAACCGCTGAATGTCAGTGGTTTTTTACTATTATAAAGGAATGATTAAATGAAAAAGTTGAATATACTGAAAAAGAATGAAGATTTTAGTAGAATTATAAAAAATAATAAAGCTATTAGAACAAAAAGTTTTATTATATATATTGAATACAATACAAACGATATTTATCATTTTGGTATATCAGTAAGTAAAAAAATAATAAATGCCGTTGGAAGAAATAAAATAAAAAGACAAATAAAAGAAATAATTTCAACAAAAATCTATCAAAATAATTTTAATTGTATTATAATAGTTAAGAAAGATTTTTTAAATCAAACTTTTCAATCTAATAAATTAGAACTTGAAAACATATTTAAAAGATTAAATATAGTTAAAGGAGAAAAATATGAACAAGAAAAAAATAATTAGTATTTTTATAGTATTCATTATGTTATTTACCTTGACAGGATGTACAAAATATGCAAAGGATAAAGATAATAAGATAATGACTAATGAACAAAATGGACAAAGATTAGTTACTAATATTTTGTGTAAACCAACAGATGAAAATATGATAAAACTTTACAATAAATATAATAAAATTTCAAAGAAAAAAGTTAAATTAAATGAATTACAAAAGTGTACAAAAATGAATGTATTTAATGATTACCAAGATTTATGGACTAATATATTTGTAAAACCACTAGCTTGGTTAATAATTCAAATAGGACGTGTCATTAAAAGTTATGGATTAGCGCTTATTTTAACAACATTATTAATTAGATTAATAGCTTATCCATTTACAAAAAAAGCAGCTTTACAATCAGAAAATATGAAAAAAGCTCAACCAGAATTAGAAAAATTAGAAAAAAAATATAAAAATAAAACTGATCAAGAATCAATGATGAAAAAATCACAAGAAATGCTATTTATATATAAAAAATATGATATTAATCCAATGAGTAGTTGTTTATTTGCTTTTTTCCAAATTCCATTATTCTTTGCTTTTTATGAAGCAATAAGTAGAATTCCATTAATATTTGAAGAAAATTTTATAGGGTTTGAACTTGGAATAAGTCCTATTAAAGCTGTAGCTCAAGGACAATATTATTATTTAATATTCATTGTATTGATAGGAGCAGCTACATATTTTTCATTTAAACTTAATAGTGGAGCAGCTATGAGTGAAGAACAAGCTAAACAAATGAAAAGTATGAGTAATATAATGGTTATAATAATGACAATAACAGCCTTTTCAATTTCAACAGGAATTGCAATATATTGGATAACATCAAATATATTTACAATTATTCAAAATTTATTAGTAAAGAGAGGTACTGCTGATGCTAAATAAATATGAAGGAAAAACAAAAGAACAAGCTTTGGAAAAAGCAATGATAGAATTGAACTGTGAAGAAGATAATTTAATATATGATTATGAATATGTAGAAGGAAAATTATTTAAAAGTTCAAAATATATCATTAAAGTTGTTGAAAAAAATAAAATAAAAGAATTTATTAATGATTATTTAAATAATTTAAGTAATTTAATGAACATAAAAATAGAAAATGAAATATTAGAAAGTGATAATATTTATAATGTAACATTAATAACAAGTAATAATGCTATATTGATAGGAAAAGAAGGAAAAAATTTAAATTCACTTCAATCAATATTAAGAAATACAATTAAAAATCAAACAGAATTAAATATAAAAATAAATATTGATATTTCAAATTATAAAAATAAAAAAATGAAAAATTTAGAATTTGAAGTAAAAAAAATAGCCAGAGAAGTATTAAAAACAAAACTTTCAGTTTCATTAGATCCAATGAATTCATATGAAAGACGTTTTATTCATAATTTAATCAATACTTATGATCATTTAGAAACAGAAAGTGTTGGAGAAGGTAAAGAAAGACATATCATTATAAAATATATATAAAAACACTTTTAGTGTTTTTTCTATTTTAAAGTAAAGGAGTAGAAATATGGATGATACAATAGCAGCTATATCTACATCATCAGGAGTAGGAGCAATATCAATTATAAGAGTAAGTGGAAAAAATTCAATAAAAATAGTAAATAAAATATTTAAAGGAAAAAATTTAAATAAAGTAAATAGTCATACTATAAATTATGGTCATATCATTGATAAAAAGAAAATAATCGATGAAGTATTAGTTAATATTATGAAAGCTCCAAAAACATTTACAAAAGAAAATGTAGTAGAAATAAATTGTCATGGTGGAGTAGCAACTACTACAAAAATATTAGAATTATTATTATTAAATGGATGTAGATTAGCCGAACCAGGAGAATTTACTAAAAGAGCTTTTTTAAATGGTAGAATTGATTTGTTAGAAGCCGAAGCTATAATGGATGTAATAAATTCAAAAACAGAACAAAATTTATCATTAGCCATTAATCAATTAAATGGTGAAGTATCAAATATGATTAAAAATTTAAAACATAAAATATTAAAAATAATTTCAAATATAGAGGTTAATATAGATTATCCAGAATATGAAGATATAGAAGTATTAACAAATGAAAAAGTTCTTCCAAATTTAATAAAAATAGAAAAAGAATTAGAAGAAATATTAACAAAAAGTAATAATGGTAAATTATTAAAAGAAGGAATTAAAACAGCAATTATTGGTAAACCAAATGTAGGTAAAAGTAGTCTTTTAAATTTATTATTAGATGAAGAAAAAGCTATTGTAACAGACATAGAAGGAACAACAAGAGATATAGTCGAAGGAAAATTAATTATCGATGGAATTTTATTAAATATATTAGATACAGCAGGAATTAGAAAAACAAGCAATAAAGTAGAACAAATTGGTGTTAAAAAAAGTTTAGAATTATTAGAACAATCAGATTTAATATTGTTTGTTTTAAATAATAATACATCATTAACAAAAGAAGAAAAACAAATATTAGAAAAAATAAAAAATAAAAATTATATAATTATTATTAACAAATGTGACTTAGATAAAAAAATAAATATAGAATCTTTTAATTTAAAAAATATCATTTATATGAGTACTCTTAAAAAAGAAGGATTACAAGAATTAAAAGATAAAATAAAAGATATATATAATTTAAATAATTTAAATTCAGCAGATTTAACTTATTTAAGTAATTCTCGAAGTATAGCTTTATTAAAAGAATCATTAAATAGTATAAAATCGGCTATAAAAAATATAAAAAATAATATGCCAATTGATATAGTAGAAATAGATATAAAAGAAAGTTGTTTAAAATTAAACGAAATTTTAGGAGAAAATTATAATGAAAATTTAATAAATGAAATATTTAAAAATTTTTGTTTAGGAAAGTGATAAGATGAAAAATAGATTAGGTATTACTAATTCATTAGAATTAAAAGAAATAGAATATTATTTATTCAATATAAAGTATCATATAATAAATGAAAATTATACATTTAATGAAAATAATTTATTTGATATTAAATATTTAGAGAAAATTCATATATTCTTATTTCATGATATTTATAGTATAGAAGATTGTAAAATAAGAGAAGGCTTACCAATTGAAATAATACAAAAAGTTAATGAAATTTTAAGTGAAATAAAAGATATTATGTATTTTTATAATCCAAAAGAATTAAGAGATAAAATATATAATTTATGGGAAAAACAAATATTTTACGATGGAAATACAAGAACAATATTATG
>CANRLQ010000025.1 GCA_947631525.1 uncultured Bacilli bacterium
AATCAGGACTAAAGAAAATAAAAACCCTTATAAAATAAGGGCAAATATCAATATGGTGGAGAATAAGGGATTCGAACCCTTGACCTCCACGGTGCAAACGTGGCGCTCTAGCCAACTGAGCTAATTCCCCATACAACATAACGATTATACCATAGTATATTAAAAAAAGTCAACAAATATAATAAAAAAAATATTTTTATTTATTTCATATATCTTTGGCACCGTATTTGGAATAAAGAATATAATAAATTAGAAAATATTAAGGGGGGATATTTTGAAAAAAACATTATTTTCTGTCATGATTCTATTTGTTATTGCTTTATTTATAGTAATAATAGTATTCAACAATAAAAAAGAATCAAAACTAAAGAAAGTAAAAGTTGCTGAAGTAACACATTCTGTTTTCTATGCTCCACAATATGCAGCACATTCATTAGGATATTTTAAAGATGAAGGTTTAGATGTTGAAATTATATTAACATCTGGTGCTGATGCTGTTGCAGCTGCTGTTTTATCAGGAGACGTTCAAATAGGTTTCTGTGGAAGTGAACAATCAATATATATATATAACCAAGGTGAAAAAGACTATTTAATTAATTTTGCATCTTTAACAAAGAAAGATGGTAGTTTCTTAATTGCAAGAAATGAAAATAAAAATTTTAAAATAAGTGATTTAAAAGGCAGTCATATAATTGCTGGTAGAAAAGGTGGAATGCCATCAATGACTTTAAAATGGGCTTTAAATCAAAATAATATAAATACAGATACTGATTTAAATTTCGATACTAGCATAGCTTTTGCTTCTATGAATGGTGCCTTTATTGGAGGTACTGGTGATTATGTAACAGCTTTTGAGCCAAGTGCTTCACAACTTGTAAATCAAGGATATGGTCATATAGTAGCATCTATAGGAGAACTTGGAGGAAATGTTCCATACACTACATATAATGCTAAAAAAAGTTATATTAAAAACAACAATGATGTTATTCAAGGATTTACAAATGCTACACAAAAAGGATTAGACTATGTTCATAACCATTCAGCAGAAGAAATTGCTGATGTAATTACAGATTACTTTCCAGATGTATCTCGTAACGATTTAGTAAATTCAATAAAAAAATACATGGAAATTGACTCATGGTATGATACAACTAAAATAAATGAAAAAGATTTTGATCACATTCAAGAAATTGTAAAAAATGATGATGAACTCAAAATAATGAAAAAATTATTAGAAATTAAAGATTTAAGAAAAATTTATCACACTAAAAAAGATGAAATATTAGCTGTTGATAATTTTTCTTTTGATTTATATGAAGGTGAATTCGTTTCAATAGTCGGTCCTAGTGGATGTGGAAAAAGTACAATTTTATCAATACTATGTAATTTAATTGATTATAGTGATGGTGAAATAAAATTCAATAATAATTCTAAAATTGGATATATGCTACAAGAAGATAGTTTATTTGATTTTAGAACTATTGAAAAAAATTGTTTATTAGGACTTGAAATTAATAAAACTTTAAATGATAATTCAAAAAAATATGTTAATAATTTATTAACATATTATGGATTAATAGATTTTAAAGATAAATACCCAGATAATCTATCAGGTGGTATGCGTCAAAGAGTAGCTCTTATTAGAACATTAGCTACTAATCCTGATATATTACTTTTAGATGAACCATTTTCAGCTCTCGATTATCAAACAAGACTTGCAGTATCTGATGATGTCTATAAAATTATTAAAAAAGAAAAGAAAAGTGCTATTATGGTAACACATGATATTGCAGAAGCAGTCTCAATGTCTGATCGAATCATTGTTATGACTGGAAGGCCAAGTAAAATTAAAAATATTTATGAAATAAAATTAGATAATAAATCAACACCTATAAATAATAGAAAAGATCCTAAATTTTCCTATTATTATGACATGATATGGAAGGATATTGATTTCCATGTATAGTTTAGAACACAAAAAATATATTAAAAAAATTAAAAAAGACAATTTTTTAATTAAATTTTTTCAAATATTATTTTTAATACTTATAATTATTATATGGCAAATTTTGGCTGATAAAGAAATAATAAATACATTTATAACATCAAGTCCTAAAGAAGTTATAGATACAATCGTTAAATTGCATAACACAAATAATCTATATCAACACATATGGACAACTATATATGAAACTTTATTAAGTTTTAGTTTAGGAACATTATTAGGTTGTATTATAGCTAGTATACTTTGGTGGAATAAATTTATTGCAAAAATAGTCGATCCATTTTTAACTATATTAAATAGTTTACCTAAAGTAGCTTTAGGTCCAATTATTATAATTTGGTTTGGAGCAGGGATAAAATCTATTATTATAATGTCATTATTAATTTCTGTTATTATAACTATTATTAATGTTAATGATGGTTTTAATAAAACTGATGTTAATAAAATTAGATTAATGCAATCATTTAAAGCAACTAAACAACAAATATTTTTTAAATTAATATTACCATTTAATTATAAAACAATTGTTAATGCCTTAAAAATAAATATTGGTATGTCTTTAATTGGAGTTATAATGGGAGAGTTCCTTGTTTCTAAAAAAGGTATTGGTTATTTAATAATATATGGCTCACAAGTGTTTAACTTAGGTTTAGTTATGACTGGTATTGTTCTTTTAGCAATTGTTTCAATTGTTATGTATTATTCTGTTTTATATATAGAAAAAAGACTAACAAAATAGTCTTTTTTATTAATCTTTACTTAAATTGCATAAATTCTTCATATTTAACTAGTTTATATACTATTTTAATAAACAACAATCCATTTGTATTCTTATCTCTACTCAAAATAAATATGGTTTATTACAAATTAAATATTTTCTATCTAAATATAATATTAAAAATTAATAAAATAATCTTTTTAATTCAATTTATCAACTGCCTTAGCATTAAGATCTAAATCAGCTCTTTTTCCTATTTTATAAGCATAATATCCTGCTGCTCCAATCATAGCAGCATTATCTGTACAATATTCTAATTTAGGAATTGTTAAATTAATATTGTTTTTGATACAAAGTTCATTAAACTTATCTCTTATACCCTTGTTAGCAGAAACACCACCAGCTATGATTAAATTTTTTACATTATATTCTTTTAATGCTTTCATAGTTTTTTTAGTTAAAATTTCAACTACTCTATTTTGAAATGAAGTAGCTAAATTTTCAATATTTAAATCATTACCTCTTTGCTCTTCATTATGTTTTAAATTTATAACAGCACTTTTTAATCCACTAAAACTAAAATTATAAGTATCATCATCTAACGGTAAAGGTAAATTATATGTATCCATACCTTTATGAGCAAGTTGATCAACTTTAGGACCTCCAGGATATTCTAAATTTATAACACGAGCAACCTTATCATATGCTTCGCCAACAGCATCATCCAAAGTGCTACCAATCACTTCAAAATTATAATCTTCTTTCATATAAACAAGCTCTGTATGTCCTCCACTTACTACGAGTGCTATTAAAGGAAATACAAGAGGTGCTTCCAAGTTATTTGCATAAATATGTCCAGCAATATGATGCACTGGTACTAAAGGTTTATTATAAATATATGATAATGTTTTTGCCGCTTGTAAACCTATTAATAAAGATCCTAATAAACCAGGTCCATATGTAACAGCTATAGCATCAATGTCTTCCATTTTTAAGCCTGATTTTGTTAATGCTTCATCTATAACGACTGTTATATTTTCAATATGCATGCGACTTGCTATTTCAGGTACTACTCCACCATAAAAAGCATGAGTATCCATTTGTGATAAAACAACATTAGATATGACTTTACAACCATTTTTTATAACAGCAACACTTGTTTCATCACAACTTGATTCAATTGCTAAAATATAAACATCCTTCAACTTAATCACCTATTTCTAAAAGCATTAAATATGCATCCTTATTCCCATAATAGTTTTTTCTAATTGCCTTTACTTCAAAATTATATTTTTTATATAAATTTATTGCTTTATTATTAGATATATCTACTTCTAAAGTAATATTTTTACAATTGTTTTTTTTACAATTATTTATCATATAATTCATTAATTTAGAAGCAATAAAATTATTTTGATATTGCTCCAAAACAGCTATATAATCAAGCTCACATCGATCATATATTATACTATATACGATAAAGCCTTTTATTTCATTATCACTTAAATAAATATAATATCTTTGAAAATCATTAAGTGTTAATTTTTGATTAAAAAAGTGCTCAAATATCTTAATAAATTCATTATTATTAGGATTAGTTTCTATTATCACTTCTTTTTTCCTCAGCTTCTGTTTTTTTCAAATAATTAGGATTTACTTTATGACAATTTACACCTTCATCATTTTCATGTTTTGATATTATTTTTAATAAATCTATATCAGGTTTTTTAATATTTTCAATATCAATGTTATCATAACTTACAAATATAAAATCATCTATATTATAATTAGTATTTATATAATCTAATAATTCTTGTAATGAAATATAATTATCTTCGTAAACAACATTTAAATTATTATCATATATTGAAGAATAAACAAATCCTCTTCTTGCATCTATAATTGGTACAATATAATTTTTTTCATTAGGGATAGAAGCTAGTATTTGTAATTCAGAAATTGGTATTATTTTTTTATTTAAAGAATACGCTATAACTTTAGCAACTGTAACCCCAATTCTAACACCGGTAAATGACCCAGGACCATTAGCAATATATACTCTATCAATATCATTAATACTTTTATTGCATTCTTTAAAACATTCTTCAATAATGGGTAATAATCTAACGGATAAATTTTTATCTGTTTCTTCTATTCGTTTATAAATAATTTTATTATCTTGGATTAAGGAAACAATTAAATTAGAATTACATGTATCCAAAAAAAGAGAAATCATAATACCGCCTCACATAATTCCTCATATTTTTGTCCATACGGAGTTAATATTAAAACTCTCTTATTTTCATCAATAATTTTAAATTTTATATGTAATCTTTCTTCAGGTAAAATAGATTTAATAGTATCAGCCCATTCAATTACCACTACTCCACCTTTAGTAAAGTATTCTTCTATACCTATACCTTCAGTATTTCCATCTAATTTATATACATCCATATGATATAAGGGTAGCTCACCATCATATTCTTTAATAATTGAAAATGTAGGAGAAGTAATACTTTCTTTTACACCTAATCCATTAGCTATTCCTTTTGTAAAAACAGTTTTCCCACTACCTAATTCACCATCTAGGCAAATTATCATATTAGGAAATTTTTCTGATTCAAAATTTTGAGCTATTTCAATTGTATCCATTTCACTTCGAGTTGTTACTTTATATTCCATTATATCACCTATTTTATTATATCAAAAATAAAAGCATTAATACAACATATTTTAATAATAATTTAAAAAAGATGTGAAACAAAAAGGAAATTAGAATAATCTAATTCCCTGTACTTAATATCCATTCTTCGTATCCACCTAAAATATTTGTTACTTTAAATCCATAATTAGTTAAAATTTGACATACTTTTCTACTTGTTAACCCTTTTTGACAATATATATAATATCGCATTGAAGGATTCAAATATTTACTTGGATTTGATACTAAATTAGATGCTTCTATATTTATTGCACCTGGTATGTGATTATTGTTATAACTCTGAATACTTCTAATATCAACAATGTTTAATTTATCATTTATTTTAAGTAAATCATTTATTGATATATTTTGTATCATGTAACCACCCTAGTATATTATATGAAGAACTCAAATATTAATAATTTAATTAGTCCAAAGAAAAATGACAATTAATAATCGTCATCTTCATCAGCAAAGAAATCATCAAAAAATTGATCATCAGTTATTTCTTCTTCATCTAATATATTTTCATTTGTTTTATGTTCAATAACTTTATTATCTTTGTTATCAATAAACTCAAATTCTTCATCTATATCATGTTTTTTTGAATCAATAACTTTTTTTTCTGATTTTTGTTTATCTAAATGATTTTTTTCTTCCTTGACTTCTTTTTTGCTATCTTTTGTTTTATGTTCTTCTTTTTCTTCTGGTTGCTCTTCGATTTTTTTATCTTTTTTATTCTGTTGTTTTTTTGCTTGTTCTTCTTTTTCTTTTCTTTCTTCTTCTTCTAATTCTGCTATTTTAGCATCTATCTTTTTCACCAAATCATCTACATTAAATCCACCATTGCCAAATGGTTTATGTTCTTTTGGTCCAAACATACTAGAAGGATCAAATGCACCTGGCATTGGAGGGCGCATACTATTATTATCTCCTAGCAATTCATTTATTTTTTGATTTCTTTTTTCTTCAACAAAACCTTTCAAATCAAATGTTTTAACAGGTCTTTTTTTTCTTTCTGGATAAGATGCATTACCATAATTTTTTCCCCAATCTATTTTATGGTCAAATTTTAATTTTGTTTTGTATGGTCTAGTTCTAGATCTTAAGATAATAGCTTCTTCTTCTTGTAAATTTTGTAAATCAGTTACTGTTACAAGTGGTCTTGAATCAGTTTTATCATCTTTTTTAGATTTTACTTCTCCACACATTTTACTTATTTCTTCTAAGGCTGCAAGTTCAGTACTAAGTATATAAATCGTATTACCACAGTTACCTCTTATAGTTTCAGCTTTTTCTTTTCCATAAACATCATTTAATTGGGAAAAGTTTTGAATTATAAATGATAATTTTATATTTCTTGAACGAGCTGCAGAAACCATTGAATCTACATCACCAAGTGGTGGCATATTGGCAAACTCATCAAGTAAAAAATTAGTTCTATATTTTAATTTTCCACCTGTTTCTTGAGCAACTCTAACAAGTGTTTCATAACACTGTTTTAGAAAAATTGTAACTAATGAATGATATGTTTTCTTTTCATCTTGAATAACTATAAATACGGCTGTCTTTTTTCTACCAATATCTTCCATATCAAAATCACTATAAGATAGCATTTCTGATAAATTATCTCTCGATGAAAATAATTTTATTTTTTGCTTAAATACTGATAAAATACTACCTTTTGTTTCATTAGGTGCCATAAGAGTACTTGCAACATTGATATAAGCACTAGATGATTGATCTTTATTACTAAAATATTCTTTTATAAATGTTGTTCCACCTATTTTTTCTTCACCAACAGTACTCATTAAATTAATACTATTTAAATTTATTTCTTCTTCATTAGCATCTTCAAATAACGCTAATGACAATCCTGTGAAATAATCAGCTGAAGTATTTTCCCAAAATGGGTCGTTTCCTTTTGAAGATTCATCATAAAGAATATTTTTAGCAAGGTCTTCTAATAATTCAGTCGCTTTATCAACATTACCTTCTTTATATAATCTATAAGGAAGAGAGAATGGATTCCAACAATTTCCTTTTTGTGGATCACGGAAGTTTAAAAGTACAATGTTATATCCTCTTTCCTTAAGCTCATTTGCAGTCCCAACATAAAGTTCACCTTTTGGATCGGTTACTATCATTGATTCTCCTGCTTTAGCCATTACTCTTATAAATGGAAGAGATAACCCTTGTGACTTACCACTACCTGTTGATCCTATAATCATATTATGATAACCACTAGTATCTATCCAAATATCTTTACCATTATTTATTAATGGAATTCCACCATGTTCAATGGATATATCAGTAGGATGAACTACATCTAATTGTTTTTTTATTTCTTTATCTTTAGCCCATCTAGAATAACCTTTTTCATCTTTTTTACCAGCTGCAATTCCAATTCCCTTTTCTCTGTCAAAAAAGTAAGATGAAACACTAACAAATATAACTATTACAAATATTATATAAACGAACATAGTTAAGGAAAAATAATCCATTGATGTAAATACAGGAAATGGATTTAAACCATGAAATGTTCCATCCTCTAATATTGAATATGCATTTAACACACCGATAGATACAAAATAGAAAAGTACTATCATGAATATTATAAATATAAATATATCTTTTGGTTCAGCTCTAAATTTTAATTTCATATTTTCCTCCATCAATGTATTCTAATATATCACTTATAATAAAATAATTCAAGTAATTATATTGTATTATTTTTATTTTTAATATTTTTAACTATTGAAAAAATTAATAATCCAAGTATAATTAATCCAAGTAATATAATAGTAAGCATATTACTAGATATCAACTTCATTTTATCATCTTTAGATTTTTCCTTTTTCTTTTCTTTAAATTTAATTGTTATAACTTTTGAATCAGCATTACCATTATTTATATACCAGATATAAGTATTATCTTTAACTTCATCAGCATTATTTTCTAAAACCTCATAATTTACTTTTATATTAATTTGATATGCATCGATACTATTATATTCATATGTCATACATTTAAATCCCTGACTGGTTTGTAGAATATATGTATCAGGTAATTCATCATCATAAACTAAATTGTAAGCATCAAAACATTCATCAAAAAATCTTATATCTGAAAAATCATGAATTGAGTATTTTTGACTTAAATTATAATATAATTTCCCATTTTTCTTTTCTTTAAATGTATTATATTTTTTTATACCATCTTTATTATATTGTGAATAAGCATTATTAAAAGCATCTTCATATAATTCTTCATCAACTAAATTTTCATCTTCTATTATACTTATCTTTTCGTTAATAATGTTGTTAGAAATACTAAGATTATATTGAACAGTACATCCTGTAAAAAATATACACATAAAAATCATTGAAATAAAATATTTTACTTTTTTATTCATCATAATTACGATCCTCCAACATAATCAGCAATATAAACATAACCTAAAAATACATAATTACCACCAAATGATTTCAAATAATCAAAAGTATACTCTTTAGATCTAAATCCAAAACATTTATTTTCCCATTGACCACATTCATACCAACCATCAGAAACAATTACTTTTTTATTTGCTTTATCAACAGACTCAACTATAGCAACATGGCCATAATTAGCAGTAGTCCCTGTGTGACTCTTTTTATATTCTTTATAATGACTATCTGTCCACTTCCAAGATATCATAGCTCCAGGTCTTGGTTCATCATATTTATTACTTGATGCGAACATTGACATTGAACCATTTCCCTGTGCATTGTTATACCAATCTGCCCCATTACCATGAGCATTTTTTACAGCTGTTATTGCTGCTTTTCTTTTAACTTCATTAGCATTTTGAATACTAGATAATATTTCTACAGCTCTTGCCTTTGCATACCAAACACATTGAAACCAAGAATTACCATTAATTGTTTTAGTATAATATGACTTATCTGGGGCAACTGTTATATCTGGTTTTGAAGCTCTTATAGGAAAACTAGCCATATAACTACTATTTACGACAGATGAGCTATTATTAGTTATAGATGATATTTCTACTCCAGTTGAATAAAAGTATTTTAAAATATCAATATATGATTTTCCTTCTTTGGCAAGTTGATACGATACTAATTGACTCATACCTCTACCATGTCCTTGACCTGGCAAAATTCTAGTATATTGAGAACTATCACTTAATGTTATTTTATGTTTTTCATTAAGATTAGGCTCCTTTTTATATGTAACTGTGTATGTTCCATCGCTATTTTTTTTAGCATCTGGACAATCACCGTCAGAATAACAAAATGAATCATATTCAGATGAGAATACTTCACCATTATAGGTTAAAACTTGACCAGCTGTTGCATTAGCAGCATCTATTGCTCTTTGATCTGCAGTAGATGATAGCGTTTGATCACTTGTACTTGTTCCTATTTTTTTAGAACATTTTTCTGTTTTATTTATAGCATAAGTTCTAGCCGCAACAGCTTGAGCTTTTAAAGCTTCACTACCTTCACCAAGATAAGCTTCATGGGAAACAACCTTTGCAACATAATCTTCTAATTCAAATGTTCCTTTATCAGTTGTTATTGATTTACAATCACCATAGCCTTCAGTGTATGTAATATCATAACCATTTGATGTGTTACCACTTTCTCCAAATTCCATGAATGCTACAATTACTAAAATAAATATTATCAAAAATAATATTATAATAATTACAACTATAATTACAGCTACTACAATAAGTATTATCCATCCAACAGGAGTTGAAGCAGTTGCTCCTGCTGCCCCTGCTGCCCCTGCTGCCCCTGCTGCCCCTGCTGCTCCTACTGCTTCCGCAGCTCCTGCTGTCCCTGCCGTACTTGCTGCAGCCGCTGCTCCCGTTGCTCCTGCTGTTCCTACAGTTGCTGCCTCAGTAGTTCCCGATACAGTAACTGTAGCAGCTTCTGCCTCAGCAGCACTACTTAATCCTGTTTTAACTGTTTCTGTCCCTGCAGCAATTTCTGCATTTGACAAAGTTTCTGAAGCTTCCCCAATTTTTTCAGGTGCTTCTTCAGCAGCACTAGTTTGGTTCATATTTTGAACAAAATTTCTTGATTTTAAATCTTCTATTTTTTTACTTATTTCATCAGAATTATCCTTCATATATCGATAGGTATCATAAGCCATTACTGATCTATTATAGCCATTGGCAAAACTATCTTGGGTATCTAAATCTTCTTGCTCAGCAATCTCTTCTTCAGATAATTCTAAATTTTCATCGTCCATTTAACCACCACCAAACTAGCTAATTATTAATAACCGCCTCCACTACTAAATGAATCTAACTCTTGTTCAGTAACTACTACATTTATTTGCATTCTTCGACTACCACAAATAAATAAGGCATCTCCTTGATTATATCTTTTTATACTTTCTTTTTCGTTATCATTCAAATCTATCAATCTAGATAAATCTTCTACTGCTTGTTTCTTTAATCCCATTACTAAATAATAAGATGCATTATCAAAAATAGCTTTACCTTGAGTTATAACAGAAGGATCACTAAAATCACTTGGTTGTTGTGTAACAATTATTGTTCCTGTATTATATTTTCTTGCACGTCTTTGGATTTGTGCTAAGAAATCAGCTCCTAATGTATTATTACCAGCTAACAATACGTGAGCTTCATCTACAGATAAAATTGTATTAACATTTCTATTTAATGTTAATCCCCATGCATACTTCAAAATATTAAAGAATAAAGCATTTCTTATATTCATATCGGCATTCATAAGTTCTTTTATATTAAATACAATAAATGAACTTTGAGGTCTAATTGTTGTATGACCATCAAAATAATATCTCAATTCTTTTACAATCGGTCTTATTTTTAATTCTAATCTTTCCATTATATCTTTTTCATGAGTTTTTTCAGTCATTGATGCCAAACGACCACGAATAGTAGCATAAACATCTTTAAATGTAGGGTAATCATTTGAAGTAAATTTAGTGAAATCAGAATCAAAATTCATTCCAAATCTCCTATATGTTTCTTGCAATACTTCACTAAACATATTTAAGACATCTTCATCTATGTTAGGATCATAATATTTCATAAATGCTTTTATATTTTGTAATGTACGAGTTAAAACAGTATAACCAAGACCTTGTTGTGCTTCTTCCTCATCAGCATCTATTACTACCTCTAGTGGATTAATCATACCAAATTCTCCACCTTTTCCTAAATCAATAAAATCACCTTTATATCTTCTTGCCATTCCTTCAAGTTCTCCCTCAGGATCGATTGCTACAACTTGGCAATTATTTCTAATATGTGTTCTTAACATTAATTTTTCAGCAGTTGATTTACCACTACCAGATGTACCTAATATGATTAGATTAGCATTATCTCTATTGTGCTCTTTTCTTATTTGATATAAGA